>CASEJM010000025.1 GCA_949288265.1 uncultured Pseudomonadota bacterium
GGGCTCGAACCCGCGACCTTCTGCGTGACAGGCAGACGCTCTAAACCAGCTGAGCTACAACCCCTTAAAGCAAGGTCTATGTTATACCGTCGACGAAATAAAAGCAAGTGATTTTTTCATAAATTTTTTACCCCCATATTTTAATACGGGGGTAAGTAGTTTATTTTATCAATTTTCCCATAGCAACGGCGGTGTCCCCCATACGATTGGAGAAACCCCATTCGTTATCATACCACGCTGTTACGTGTACTAATTTATCCTCTAGTACTTTCGTCTGTGACGCGTCAAATATAGAGCTATGGGCGTCCCCCTTGAAGTCAACAGATACAAGCGGTTGATCAGTATAACCGAATGTTTTGGATCCCGCTGATTTCATGGCGTTATTAATTTCTTCAACGGTTGCAGTCTTTTCTAAGTTTACAACCAGTTCAACAACAGATACATCTGGCGTTGGTACGCGAATTGCCATACCGTCTAATTTACCAGATAATTTTGGCAGAACTAAACCAATCGCTTTTGCGGCACCGGTACTTGTCGGTATCATTGATAAACCAGCTGCGCGTGCACGGCGAAAGTCTTTGTGGTTTTTATCTAATAATTGTTGGTCGCCTGTATATGCATGAACGGTTGTCATCCAACCAGAAACTATACCGAATTTATCGTCTAAGACTTTTGCAACTGGGGCCAGGCAGTTCGTAGTGCAAGACGCATTAGAAACAATTAAGTCTTCGGATGTTAAAGTATCCTGATTTACGCCATATACGATGGTCTTATCTGCGCCCGCGCTTGGTGCTGATACCAATACACGTTTTGCCCCACAATCTAAATGTACGCGCGCTTTGTCTGCTGCGGTAAATATGCCTGTACATTCCATAACTATATCGATATTTAAATCTTTCCATGGTAATTTGGTTGGATCTTTTTCCGCAATACATTTGATTTTCTGATTGCCGACAATTATATATTCACCGTCTAGTTTTACGTCCATTGGCAATTTACCGTGTACTGAATCATATTGTAATAAATATGCGTTTTGTTCCGCAGGTGCCAAATCATTTACGGCAACGAACTCTATATCGTCACGACCTGATACTAATGCTGCGCGTAATACTAAGCGACCGATACGACCGAAACCGTTTATAGCTACTCTTATTTTTGACATTTTTCATTCCTTTCTTTATTTCTTATTGGACGTGGATATTTTAACACCATATGAAAATTGTGCAATCTGATTTTTATGGTTAATTTGTTAAACTTGAATTCCGTATTATTCGCGTTTATAATCGTCAGAAAATGGTAGAAAAGCATAAATCTTATATAGTTACAGGACCGACCGCATCAGGTAAATCTGATTTTGCGCATATTTTGGCGCAAAAAGTAAATGGCGTCGTAATAAATTGTGACAGCGTTCAGATTTATCGCGGAATAGAAAATATTTCTGCCAGTCCTTTTGCAGGTCGTGAAATTAAAGATGAAATTGATGGGGTACCCTATAGGTTGTTTTCTATATTGCCGTTATCGGCACAAATTAGCGTTGCAGATTATCTGAATATGGCACGCCGAGAATATGAAATGGCAATTTCAGCTGGTTTTACACCAATATTTGTTGGTGGAACAGGGTACTACATAAATGCGATACTTAACGGTATTTCTCCGATACCGGAAGTGTCAAGGGAAAATCGTGATAAAGCCCGAGAAATGGTTGCAAAAGACATAAATGGTGCGCGTAAATTATTACCGAAAGATTTTAAAGCTATAGATCCGCAACGTGTTGCACGTGCATTGGAAGTTTTTTTTGAAACGGGACGTCATTTGATTGATTGGCAAAATTTGCCACGTGCAGGGGCAATAAACCCTGCACCATATAAGATTCTTATAAACCCAGATGTAAATGATTTGCGATCTCGTATTGCAGATCGTATTCCTCAGATGATTAGCGGTGGTGCATTTGATGAAGCGCGTGCCATCATAGCAAGCGGGTGGGATACAAGACGTGCAATTGGTGCCGCGCAATTGTGCGCATTTGTTCAAGGTAAAATTTCACAGCAGCAATGTATAGAAGATTGGATTAATAAAACTAATCAGTATGCAAAAAGACAGCGAACTTGGTTTCGAACCCAATTCGCTGCCGATGAAGAAATAAAAACTTCAATAAAAAGTTAATGTATTTTTGTATTGGTGCTCATAACCAAAACGCAATTACGCGTTGATGTAAATGTTCGCTTTGCGTTTTCTAATAACTGTTTTTGTTTTAAACGAGCGGGACGTTTATACGTATTTCGTTTAGCTTTGTCTTGTACGTCACGTGCCGCTTCTTGTCGCGCAATTAAGTTTCTGATATAACTGAAGTTAGTATATAGTTTTTCTTCTAAATCTTTTCTGGCTTTTTTACGCGTATTTGTATTTTCGGAGCGCATAGTATATAAAGATAAAAAGTTCGCGATAAAAGTTACTAAAGCCCCCAAAAATTTTGGGTTTGTTGATTCTGGTTTTCGTGAATCTAAGCTTCTAATATAAGTTTTTGCTTCCGATATTAAAAAGTTCTCAATTTCTTTGTTGTATGGAAACGTTTTACGCCAATTACTATACGTTTCTTCGTAAGTAGTGTATGAACCACCATATTTATTTATAACAGCGTTTGATATTTCTTCCTCAAATATTGATGATACACGTTGAGCAGCGGTTTCTTGATTATGCTTTTTTCTCATATGTTTTGACCCTTTTTATAAAAATTCATCTTGAATATTATATGGTCAAAAAACATTATTTGTCAACAATTAAATTATATGTCTTGCTTATTGTTTGTATTTTTACTTTGGGAAATAGAATGATAGTATGACATTATTGCGATTTGCATTCCTGAATCGTGAACTTTTTTAGAATAAGCCGATGTATTATTAAATTCCGTTTCCAAGGTACCCCAACCAGCGTATTCCCAATCAATAATCCCGATAATTTTCATTGTTTTTTTATCAACAATAACATTGTTACATATGTCATTATGGTTCCAACCGTCACCCTTATTGGTACCGCGAAGATCTTCGATTTCAGCTGGGCGTGAGTTATGAATTGCATATATAAATTCTGCTAATTGTTTTCCCCATGCCCAGGCATGCTTTTCAATAACATGCTTTGAATAGAAATTTAAATTTTTACCCGGTATGAAATCATATTTATAAAAAGTGTATTCACCAGCCTGTACGATTTCAATTTTCGGGATAAGTATCGGAGATATATTCTGAAATGCATCTGTTATTCTTTTTTCGCGATTAATTTTATCTGCAGGTATTGACGAGTCAAAGAATTTTCTTATTTTGAAAACATATTTATTATCTACGATAAAACCGATGTTCCAACCACCTTTTATCATACGAGTTTTGTGAAAATTTAATTCTGGAAATGTCTTACGTAGCGCATCATATTTACGTCTCCAATCAAATAATTTTTTTATACGTAAATTATCACGAATGCGGCGATTGGGTATAAGACCGCAGGCAAAATAACAAATTTCAAAGAATAATTTCCACATATACTTCGTCTTTTATAATGATTATAAATGGTATTGAAAAAAAAGAAAAAAACAAGTACTTTGTAAGTATGTTTAAAGCGGGTGATATTGTTAAAGTCTTGATACCTAATGTCGTAAATGCTGGTTACGATTACCGTTTAACAGCTTCTGCAGATTTAGGAAGTTTTGTTCGGGTCAGTGTTATGAACCGTCCATACATAGGGGTTGTATACGGCATAGGTGATAGTGGTTTGGTGCCGGAAAAAATTAAAGATACAATTGATGTTTTTAAAGAAAAGTTATCTGTTGATGATTTACAGTGGATTCAAAAAATGTCTGCATGGACATTGATGACACCGGGTGCGGTATTACGTTTAATTGTAAATGTACCAGACGCTTTTTCTGTACCTAGGGTTGAACAATTATACAATTATAACGCGAATATAAATATTCGTATGACAGATGCAAGACAGGCAGTAGCAGATGCTTTTTCTTCAAATGAAAATGAGGCTATGTCAATTTCTGATATTCAGAATATTGCGCATGTAAGTGCCGGTATTATTCGTGGTATGATACAGCAAGGTGTTTTATTCCCTTGTGATACGCGGGTTATAGAAACGGATTTCTATAAATATAAATATCGCGATATGGGAACTGTTAAATTAAACAAAGAACAATCTGCGGCAGCTGCTGTAATTGCGGGTGCGTTGGACAAAGGCGGTTTTTCTGCATATTTATTAGACGGTATCACAGGTAGTGGTAAGACTCAGGTGTATTTTGATGCCGCGTGGCGGGCGTATAGTCGCGGTGCCTCAGTATTATTAATGATGCCCGAGATTGCGTTAACCGCGCAATTTATGTCTCGTTACGAACAAAGATTTGGTGCGCCACCGGTCGTTTGGCATAGTAATTTAACGGCTGCACGTAGGCGAGAAATTTGGCGTGGGGTATTACGCGGTGATATAAGAATGGTTGTTGGTACGCGTAGCGCGTTGTTTTTACCTTGGCAGAACTTAGGTTTAATTGTTGTTGATGAAGAACACGATACTTCTTATAAGCAAGAAGATATGGGAAATTACCACGCGCGCGATATGGCTGTATTGCGGGCGAAAATTTCTGGTTTCCCGATAGTACTTGCAAGTGCAACCCCATCAGCCGAAACTTTACAGAACGTTGCCGACGGTAAGTATATTAAGTTAAGTTTAACTTCTCGTTTTGGTGGTGCGCGCTTACCAAAGATAGAAACGGTAGATCTGCGAGAAAATAAACCAGAACAATATGCTTCAAATGGTGATGATTTGCAAACTGGTTATTTGTCACCTATTTTATGTGCTGCGATAAAAGACGCACTGGCCAACAAACATCAAGTTATGTTGTTTATAAATAGACGCGGTTTTGCGCCCATTGTGCAATGTAAAAAATGTGGTTGGGTATCGCAATGTCCCGATTGTAGTGTAAGTATGACGTATCATAAACAACTTGGTAAATTATTATGTCATATGTGTGGTCGTACGTCACCGGTATTAGAAAAGTGCCCTGTGTGCGGTGAAAATATATCTTATCGCGGGGCAGGGCTTGAGAAAATTCAAGAAGAAGTGAACGTAAAATTTCCGTCTGCTAGAACTGCGCTTGTTTCAAGTGATACCATTGTGTCAAGGCAAGCGTTAGAAAGATTAGTGGGACGAATGGAAGCGGGGGACATTGACATAGTAATTGGTACGCAAATTCTGGCAAAAGGTCATCATTTTCCTAATTTGACTTTGGTTGGTGTAGTTGATGCAGATATGGGGCTTTTTGGTACGGATTTTCGATCAGCAGAACACACTTTTCAGCAATTGTTTCAAGTAGCAGGTCGTGCCGGACGTGGTGAGTGCCCTGGGTTAGTTTTGTTGCAGACGTATCAACCGGATCATCCTGTCTTAAGGGCAATATGTTGTGGTGATAGAGATAGTTTTATGGCCGAAGATATGTCTTCGCGTCGCAGCGCAAAAATGCCTCCGTATGGGCAATTAATAGCCGTTGTCGTAGAGGCAAGTAAAGAAAGCGTGCTGAAGAAATTTTGTTCCGAATTATCTGCGGTGGCACCGAAGGTTGCGGGTGTAAGAATAATGGGACCGATCGCGGCACAGGTTTATCAAGTGCGTAATTGGTATCGTATGCGTTTTTTAGTTGCCGGTGATGCTCGTGCTATGTTGCAGCCGTTGGTAAAGTATTGGGTTTCTAAAGTTCGTACGCCCGCAAATGTAAGATTAAAAATAGATGTGAATCCTCAGAATTTTATGTGATTGGGTATATATTGAATATCGTTGTCTTATTAACTATAATAAAGATATAACTTAAAAAGGGGAAAATAATGTTAGAAGTTATCGTTGCTTTTTTAATAATGTTTTGCATTGTCATATTATGTGTTTCTTTGCTATCAATTCCGATTTTGATTGCGAATGCTCGCGGAATTTGTGGGGCGGAACATACAACCATCGTTGTTTTATCAATTTTAGGTGTGTTTTTTGGTCTGACTTGGTTTATTGCTTTGATTTTGTCGGTTGTTTGGCGCGGAGAGTGTTTTGTTGATGATGATTTAGATAAATTAGAAAAAGCCGCTAAACTTTATAAAAGTAAGGCAATTACAAAAGAAGAATATGAAAGGTTAAAGTCTAAAGTGTTATCTCGTAAATAAAAACAGGTCCATCAGGACCTTTTTTTATTTTGAAAGATTTTTGTTTTTTCTTGATAATGCGCAAGATATCTTTTGTGCCCCGCTGAATAACATATCTATTAATCCTTGTTTTTCAAATCGTTCGTTTTCTTTTTTTTCTGCCTGGGCTAAATGTTCTGCACTTTTTTCATTCAGTCTTTTTTCAAGTTCTTTATCTTTTATTCTGAATGCAGGATCTCTTATAACTAATTTTTCTTTTGGCATATTTTTCTCCATAAAAAGTTATTTATACAACTTCTGTTACGGCGCGTAAAGATCCGTCTCGAGACAATTGTACAACACGTATTTTCTTTTTCATTTCAGCGATTAAATCCGTTCTATCATACGCAGGTTGAGTATGCAAAATACGGTCGGCAAAAGCGGCATATGCTGCTTCGGCGCTTTCCGCGTGAATGGTCGTATAAAAGTGGTCATGACCGGTACCAAGCATTTCCCAAAGAACAGATGCGTTGTCCGTTGAAATTTCACCGCCGATTATTACGTCAGGGGTCATTCGCACAACTAAATCCAAAAGTCGGGCATAGTTAAAATCATTGGTTTGTTCCGTTCTTGATAGTATGAAGTGTACATGATTAGGTTGTGGTACATTGATTTCACGGGCGTCTTCAACTGTAATTACGCGACTATTTTTATCAATCAAAGTTAACATATGGTTAAGAAAAGTCGTTTTCCCAGTAGCAGTTGCACCGCTGATAAGAATCGGGCTGCCGTCATTTATTGCGGTCATCAACCTGTCATATGGGTCGTCTGGTCGCTTAGATTCACGTGGTTTTACTTTTAATAATTTTTCACCTTTACGTAGATGATATTGCTCAAAAGATGTTTCCGGAGCACTTGTACCGCGAATATTAAGGGCAACACCACCGGTAATATCGCGTTCGTCGTATTGCACATTTGGACCTGCAATTGCTGTAAATCTGTGGTTCCCAGGAAGCGTCGCATAAACTACCGGCATTCCGTGTATGGGGTCAAAAGGTCGCTCATAAATATTGGCAACAGTATGAATTAAATCGATTAGGTATTGTTTAGACAAAATTTCTGCGTTATAGGAAACCCAAGGAACCCTTGCACCGTGCAGGCGCATCCATACTTCACCCGCATGATTTATCGCAATTTCTTCTACAAACGATGGTTTATAGAATTCTTCCAAAGGTTTCAATAAAGATTCTAGAACAACATTTGACATCATATTAATTTTATCACAAATCGTGACTTGAATCAAAATGCTTTATTTGATAAAATTAGAAAAAAGAGAGATGAATATGAAAAGATCTTTATTATTTATGTTAGTTTCCGCATTCGTATTAGGGGCTTGTTCTACGGGTAATGATACACCGTATAATACTGAAGATTTTGCTCAGGGCGGGGCGGATGCACCGATATATAATGAGCGTACAAGTACGTTTATGCAGTCGGAAAATCAATATTCAAATATAGATTCTTATAAACCTAAGACTGACGCAGAAAAAGAAGCCAGTAATAATCGCTGGAACACGTCACGTATGGAAACGCACTGGCAAGAATATCGTGGGACTATGGTTCGTGTTCAGATATTATTAGGTAATACGGATTTGCGAGAAATGCGCCTTCGTTTGATACAGAATGCTGATGGTATGGATATTGACGGTGATGCGCGTACAGTATTGGCAAAGGTTGCAGATTATGAGATGAAACGTATATGTGGGCGTAATGCAGATAGTATTGTAATGGTGTATGATAGACCGTCTTTTGATGTGATGCGTCCAACGCCTTACTTTGATTACAGAGTAGAAGCAGAAGGTTCTACTATGCGTGAGTACGGTTTTAGATGTATATATAACAACTAATAAATAAAAACGGGGTGGAATATGAAAAAGTTTATATCTGCGGTTACTATTTGTGGTGCCATGTTATTATCAGCGTGTGATAGTAATGCTGGGGCACAGAATGGTGATACGGTTGTAATTGATTTTGCGGGGTATATGGACGGTGTTCAGTTCGAAGGTGGAACTGCAACCAATTTTCCATTGGTATTAGGCAGCGGTCAGTTTGTACCTGGGTTTGAAGAACAGTTGATTGGAATGGAAAAGGGTGAAACGCGTGATATCAATATCACTTTCCCAGAAAATTATTACCCAGAAATGGCGGGTAAAGATGTAGTATTTACTGTTACTGTAAACGAAATAGTAAAACAATAATTCCATAAAAAATTAAACAACCGGCTTTATGCCGGTTGTTTTTATTTTGTCTTTATTACTGCGCTTTTAATCAGCGCGACGTCATCGCGTATAGTGTCTAATTTTATTTGCAGCTTTCCTATACCAGTTTCTAGTATGGTTGTGCGGTTTTCAAGCGCTGTTATGCGACTGTCTGCACGTGCTAAATCTTCTAATGATGAATCTTGGCGTGCGGCCCAATATATTATGCCTGCGATAAAAGCAATTAAAAACCAACTGTTACGTAGAAAATCGACCAAACCGATGACACTTTTTGTTTCGGTCGACATTTTATTTTCCTCGTTCTATTAAAGTTTCTATTTGATGAATCAAAGCGCGTTGGGCTTCAAGACTGCGCAGTTGCGCATCCGTTGCGTCTGGGCCCAATACGCGTTCTATTGTGATTTTACGTAAGTGTTTTAGAACTGCAATGCCAGAAGTGGTTGCGAATGTTCGAGCATAGTTTTGTTCAATGTCTTTCATAGTGAAATCTCCTTATGTCATAGTAGAGTTTCTTCTAAAGCCATCTTTGCGATTGGAGCGATGTATTTTAGTTCTGCGTCACTATGAAGCGATATTTTTTCAATTACACCGCGTCGCGATAGTATTTGTAAACCTCTTTCTACTAACGGGCGAATGAACTCGTGTAATAAGCGACCGTAGGTTGCTCCCAAAATACGCATCATATCTGCGTTACGAGCCATTATTTCTGTCGCTGTCATTTCTTTTTCGCTTAACAACCCCAGTCTGTCTGCTAATAGCGCGTGCCTGATACGTTCACGTAAATCTTTTAATATTATTTGTGATACGTCGAAATCTGCTCCTGATGCCAACGGTGTTAAACCTGAAGAACCTACTGCTTTTGGGATTATTGCTCCTGGCGTTAGGTTTATATTAGATAAATTTATTACACCGTCATCATCAGCCTGCCAAATTCCAGATACTGCAATGGTTGCGTTTTTAAGAACTAATTCTACCACTTTATTTACAGTTTTTATATCCGGTAATGCTCGCATTACTGGGCCTCTGCCGTATAGTTCACCGCTTGCGACGGACCAACGAAAGATTATATAGGGGTTCGTTTCAAATTTACCTGTGGCTACGATATTATTTTCTATATCGCCACCTACATCCAGCCAAGCTACAAATTCTGTATCAACCAGACTTTGAACTAATCTCAGTGGTGTTTCAGGGTCTTGTTTTATCTGATCTTGCAGATCTGCCGGTGGCGTCCAAGAGGGGTATTTTTCCATTACTTCGCGTGCGGACATTGTTGCGGTATGAAAAATTGCGTCTTTTAAAATTGCTATGTCGCGCATAGGTATTGCCGTAAACGAAAACGCCGACGCAGAACCGATGGGGTTCTCTGCCATAAACAAGCAAGCAGTTCCAAGAATTATCAGGTCCATATAGCATTGGTGTATCGTTGTATAAAAATTAGAGTCGTTTAGGTTTGCACGTAGTGCGATTGTTGCTAAATTTGCGTCAGGTGATTCCATACTTTCTGGTACCAAAGAAACCCATAACGATTCTGGTGGAGTTAATAAAGAATAAATTGAAGCCGCTAAGTTATCCACGGCATCAGCGGCAGTCGCATCAAATAGCGTTGCCGCATCATCGTCTGCAGTAGGGCAAGTATAACGCATCGCGCTTTCCCAGCGATTTAACCACGGTGCACGCAGGTCAATTGCTTTACGATACATTTGCTGTAAATTTGGTTTCATAATAGAGCTCCTTATTTATATTTTGAAATCTGTTTTTGCGGAAAAAGTATATGGTGCGCGTCCGATTGGTCGTATGGGAATTACTGCTGTACATATTGCGCCGGCAGTTGCGTCAAGACCATCGTCATGACCAACGCCCCCCATCGGAGTCCACCCCAGCATTTCCGCAATCAGTGGGGTAGATTGAACTCGTCGGTGTGCGTGCAGACGTCCCGACGTTAGTATTGGTTCAATCGCATCTAAAATTCTTGTTTCTTTATTTTTATGATTAACAACTTTTTGAATGTTAACTGTTATGTTTCTATTGGCGGCAACATTGCGCATAATTTCTGGCAGCGCGTTTCCTATGCCATTAGTTTCAATATATATACGCCTTAGCCCATGGTGCGTAATGAAATCCAGAACTGTTTCGCATTGCTTTGCCAGTGGGTGTAATTCATCATCAGCAACAACTAGATACATAATATCGTGGATGAATATGTTTTTATTTTTATCATCGCGATATATTAATACGCAGACGCTGCCGTCAGAATTTTTTCTTCCGGTTGAAGGGTCCCAGTAAACAGATGCGCCTGTGATTAACGTTTCACCTATTTTTGCATTTCGTGGGTCAAATTCGTCATCGTATAATTTTAAAGCATCGGGATCTAAACGCGCTCTATCAGGGGCGATGAATTCAAGCATCATCTGAGCTGAGAAATATCGTGCTCCTACGGCATTTCGCAGTTCTTCTATGCGAGAAATCGGGAATAATTCCGGCCAAGTTGGTGTGCCATCGGCAGAAATTATAGGTATTTTTAATTCGCGGTACCCGCGTAAAAAAGGCGTTGAAAAAGCAAAATTTTTATATACTATATTTGACATGGACTTTACCCCTAAAACTTTACCAACGAACTTAGAAGCTGAACAGGCTGTTTTAGCCGCCGTACTTATGAATAACCGTGCGTTGGAACGGGTGTCTGAATTTTTAAAGGCGGAACATTTTTCACATCCTGCCCATCAAGAAATTTATAAATTAGCCGAACGTCAATTTGCTGCCGGGATTCCATTTGATATAATCACCGCAAAAAATTATTTGGACCAGCAAGGGGTTTTAGAATCCGTAGGTGGTGTTGACTATTTAACACAGTTGGCGTCGGCTGGTGCAACCGTTGTTAATGTTGAGCAATATGGTCGCATCGTTTATGAAAATGCTATGCGGCGAGAACTAATAAATTTAGGTCAATCCATTACAGATTCCGCGTTTGTTGAAGATTTGGATAATCCTGTTTCTGCACAAATTGAAAGTGCCGAACAAAAATTATTTGAAATGGCGTCGTCTGGTGTTTCAGAACGCGAGGTTGCATCTATCGGAAGTGCTTTACAAGAAGCTTTAAAAGAAGCCGAGGTTGCGTATAAAGCCGATGGTAAATTGTCCGGGTTAACGACTGGTTTGAATGCGCTGGATAAATCCATCAGTGGTTTGCATCATTCTGATTTAGTAATCATTGCTGGGCGTCCTGCAATGGGAAAGACTACGTTAGCTATGAACATTGCTTTTAATGCGGCGAATGCAATTTTATACGGGCGGGCGAACGAACGTTATAAAGGTGTTGTTGCCTTTTTCAGTCTTGAAATGTCAAAGTCTCAGTTGGCGGCGCGTGTTTTATCTTCGCAATCAAAAATACCGGCCTCGGCAATGCGAGAAGGTTCCTTGACTGACGAAGACTTTTTAAAGATGTCTCAGTATGCAGATGCAATTAGTAAGGTTCCTTTGTTTATAGACGATACTCCTGGTATGTCTGTACCTATGATACGTACAAGAGCAAGACGTCTGGCGCGTCAACATGGAGGAGTTGCTTTGATCGTAATTGATTATTTACAGTTAATGACGTCACCTGGCGGTAAAAATAAAGATAATCGCGTTCAAGAAATTTCTGAAATAACACGCGGTTTAAAAATGTTAGCTAAGGAACTTGATGTCCCGGTTATTGCATTATCACAGTTGTCTCGTAGCGTTGAATCGCGCGATGATAAGCGTCCGCAATTATCTGATTTACGCGAATCCGGTTCCATTGAACAAGATGCGGATATTGTGATGTTCACATATCGTGAAGAATATTATTTAGATAATCGTGACCCATCGCAGAGAATTTCAGGCAACGCAAACGAAAAGATAATTGAGAATTATCAACGTCGTTTAGAAAGGGCGCGTGGTAAGGCCGATGTAATTATAGGTAAAAACCGTCATGGTCGTCCTGAAACCGTGCGCATGGCGTTCTTTGGTGACTATAGTTTATTTGATAATTTGGACGAGGTTAATGCGCGCGGTGAAAACGATTTTGCAGATTCAGTGCCGGTTGTACCAATTGCAGATGATGGCAGTTTTGAACCTTCGCCAATTGACGCAGATGCAATCCCAGATGACATGCCGTTGTAATAATTTTATGCTTGCTAAACTCCTAGAAATTGACTAAAATTTTGTCAAGAAATTCTAAGGAGACTTACGATGGCGCAAGAAGAAATAATTTTCCCAAATAATATCAGAAACATTCGTATGGCTAATGGTATGAAAATGACGGAATTGGCGCGTCAAGCAAATTTGTCTTTATCCGCCGTTTCTAAGATTGAAAAGGGCGTTCGTAGATTGAACCAAAAGCAGCTTTTGAATATTTGCAATATATTGGGTTGTAAACTTTCCGACATTTTCATTAAAGAGTCTGATGAAGTTGCGGGGCAATGGCAAAACGAAATTAAGCGTCGTCTGAATGATAACGAAGATAGCGGATTAAAGATTTTTGGTAGCGGTCTTCGTAAAATACGTCAAAGTTCTGGTAAAACCATTGCACAGGCTGCTAAAGATGCAGGTATGACCTTGTCCGTTTATCATAAGATAGAGGTGGGACAGCGCGAGATATATCAGAACGAAATAGAACCATTGGCAGAGTCTTTTGCTTATACTGCAGAAACGTTGCTTGATAAAATTGCGGCTTTATATAAATCTGGCGAGTTAAATAAACAGATAAATAAGGTTAAAGAACGCGTAAAGTCTGTTCTTATACCTGGTAACCCTTTATCGGGTATTGATATGCATAGCAGCTTATATGGTGCAAAATTATACGACAGCGCACGTAAAAAGTTGGTGCCTGTTTTTGGTATGCCATCCGGTAAATCAATTGCGTTTAAAAAGTCGGATAAGACCATGATTGTGGCCCCCATGCCTTTAGAGGGGCATAAAAGTATATATGCAGTTATGCCGAATTCAAAACGTTTGGGTGGTTTTATTCCTGAAAAATCGTATATATTTGCAGACGCGGAAACGCCGGCAGAAGTTGGTGATATGGCGGTGTGCATAGATGCAGATTTTAACGCATTGGATTCAAACGATACTGCGACTGCTCAGGTTGTCAGCGTTCGCCAAGATTCTAAGGGTAAGATATACGGTCAGATTTCATCACCCGAAGAAAAAATAATTGGTAAAACGATGCATAAAGTAGTTATGATAGTCATGGAATGATTTCCCTAAGCAGGAGGGGGCAATGAAAGCGAAAGCCAGTGTAGTAGCACAGAAACTATTAAATTTGTACCGTCAGGAACATGTAATTTTTGGTGGGTGGGCCGCTGTAAACCGTGTTTTTGTTGATGAAGCAGACCCTGATGTTCTGAAAGCTTTGCGTGATTTACCTACTGGCAAAACGTTGATTAAGCATATTGAAAACCTTCGAAGCGGTAAAACCCCCATGGATTCAATAGAAAGAAATTTATTACCGTATGGTGGTATGATGGCAGAAACCGTTGTTACAGTACCATTAACTTCCGCAGAGTGGGCCGAACTAGAATCTGGAATAGAAGATTTCACCACGGATCAAGAAGGTTTGGATAAAATACAGCAGTTACGCGTCGTTAAAAAATTTGGCGATCAATGGTTGGTTGCAATTCGTGCCGCGTTATCTCAGCGTCCTGATTTGTTGGAAAAGTGGTCTGTTGTAAATAAAACATATCGTGCGTATTATTTATGGAAAGTGGCCAGCGATATGCTGAATCAACCTTTATCAGAACGTGCCCGTGCTCAGCTTCAGGTAGATATGCCAGAATACGAAACATATTTGCCTATGTTTGGTGATGCAGGTACGGAATTACTTGAGAAATTGCGTTCTTTCATTTCTTCTATGAAGCCCGCTGATGATACAGAAGATGACGGTTTAAACTATTAATCTTCTTTCGTGCGGTAGATTGTATCTAAGGTATGAGGGGTGCCAATGTAAATCATTGCGCCCGTAGGTGATAATATGAAATCTAATTCTCGCAGTCTTTCACGTAACATTTCTCTTTTCTGAGCCGTATTGCTTGTATTTGGTACTTCTACGTCGTCACATATTATTAAATCGGCTCTAAGTCCAGTTATGTTGCCGTGTATACCCTGACAGGTAACAGAAGGTTCTCTGATACCGATTGGGCGATTTACGGTTATGCGACCTTGGGCCCATTCTTTTTTTATTGTTGGTATTAAATCTTGGCAAAGAGGGTGGTTTTCTAATATATGGCGGACGTGCGACACCATCCTTGTAGAAAGTCCGCTTTCAGCAGAAAGAATTAAAATTCTGGTTTCTGGGCGAAGGTGTAATACGCATGCGGCAAATATTCCTACAACCGTTGATTTACCAGAATGTCTGAACGCCATTAATAAACCTCGGTAAGGTTTGGTTTGCCATACGGAAACCAGAAAATCCATTATCTGTCGGTGGTGCGATGGGGTCGGCAAACCCAATACGTTATTCCACGTATCTAAGAATTCATGAAATGCATTATTCATTGCGTTTTAGCCGATCAAGTCGTCAAACTTATCAAGTAATGATTGCAGTAAGTTTGGTTTAGTGACTTTTATTTTTTTTAATTTTTCAACGTTATCTGCGCGTTTTTCTTTAAAGGGTTCTTCTGTTTCGGCTTTCAATCGTTTAAGAACGGCGCCGGTTGACATGCTATTATTAGAAACGCCAGACGCGCCATATTTTGCCCGTTGCGTTGCAAGCGTTTTTTTTACTAAATTAGTTTTTTCTTTTTCATCTGCGGCCATATCAGCCAATATTTTTTGACGTTCGCTTTCAGCTTCTTTTTTTGAATCGCGATAATTTAATATTGATGTAACGTCTGATACTAGTTGTCCCATTTGTATCTCCTTTTTTAGTTAGACTACGTAATAGCCTTGCGTTTCAACCGATAAAACAGTTGTTGGCAATTGTTCGTCGCTTGAAATCGTCCAAGGGGCGTTTATACAATTACGTTCTGTTCCTAAGATGTTTATAGAAATATCACCGCTATAACCAACGGAACCGTCTTCGTAAAATTCGTGCGGTAAAATTGAGCGCGTTCCGTTAATGAATAGTGTTTTCGTATTTAATACGCGTACAGAAATTTTTCTGATTCGCAATATTCTTGCGTTATGTCCTGATGAGCGTAACGGTAGTGCCGAAGCAATGTAAGAGAAATTATATTTTCCGGCGTCAAGTAGCGATTCTTCGGAAAATTTTTCTAGATAAAACTTTTCGCCTCTTTCTACAACTACATTGGTTATACCGTCAAGAGTTGCAACAGATTTGAAAAGACCTTGCGTTTTATAGCGTGCCCAAGCAGAAATTCCTAGTGCAGAGTTTTGATTAAGTACAGCAATGTCTCCGTCCGACATTACAACGAATAATTGTTTAGTACTTTCATTGTAGGACAGATCAACAGGATTTTGCATTAAATGCTTTGCCTGAGTGCAAAGATCTTTTGCGTTATAGTTTTCACCTAATGCATCTAAAGAAAGCTCTCGAATATCTTTCTGAGTTCCAGAGATAAAAACGGTTTCCCCTTCTATTTTTTGCGGAGGCAGGTATCGTGTTGTGACGCTTCCGACGGAAGTATGTTGCTTTATGTCAATATTAGCCGGCGTCAATGGTTTGCTTGATATAGCCCATTCACCAGAATTTGTTAGAATCTGCAAATTATCACTGCTGACTACGGTGCATATTTGTTGCCTTTGTTCGGATAAAAGAGTTATAAATATTGCTTCATCGTCTAAACCCGTTCCGACGTTAAAGTTGTTATGTTTTCCTACCTTAGACATCCATATACCGCTTGGCCATGATTTTGAACCACCAAATATAAGTCTGTCTTGATAAAATGTTATGCTGCATGGCCATCCGCGACGATTACTAAATGCTGCTTCGTACCAATCTGTGACAGGGTTTTCTGGAATGTTATATTGACCATTTGTATAAGCGTATACAGTAGTGGCATTGATATATTCTGTTATCTGCCATTGATTATTTAAAAGCAATAATTGACCGCCTACGTTATTTGCAGTCCAGAAATTTTTATTAGTAGTTAATGTTGCATAATTATTTCCGGCACTGTTTGCCGTTACAGAAATTTTTACGTCTTCTGCATCGTCGAATTTCATGAATGGTATATTTATCGTCATATCAGAATCGTTTCTAGAAAAATCGAAGCTAGTTAATACGAATCTTCCGTTTTCTTTTTTCAGTATCTGAGGACGATAATCTGGGTGCACGAAAATCATCGTGTCAAATCGTTGTGCGTATTGTATTTTCGGTAAAGCATCAGAAGTCCATGGTACTAATATGTCACGTACGCGTTCATCGTCATCGTACATCATCAGGTGACCGTTAGTAAGAACCAGTAAGTACCGTTCTGTTTCACTGACTGAAAAAGGTATTAAACGTGCAGTTGAACTTAATGTGGTAACGGTTTGTAAACCTTTTCTTCGTTTTAGTCCTCCGCCAGATATAACATCCATGTTTTCTAGTTTTGATAATCCGTTAATATTATCACGCGCAAAAAATTCTGATGCTACTTCACCGTCAGCGAAAGAGCTTTGTGTTTTTATAAAATCAGCCATTTATGACCTCCGAATTAAAAACGTGCGTTAATAAGAGAAAAATTTTCAATTTTGTCGTGAACAGATGATGTAGCGCTGTCTATAAATTTTGCGGACTGTAATTCCGTTTCATATAATGCGGCTAACATTCTAAATACAGTCTGATCTCCAATTAAAGGTATACAAAATTCCATTGCTAGTTTAGTGGTCACAAGTGACACGAAATAGCTAGGGAAGGCTTCCGGGGTAACGCGTACTATCGCAGTTATTGATATATTTTTTGATTTAGAAATTACTTTATTACCGATGATTTCACCGTTGCATTTTAATACGCGAAGGCATTCTGATGGTATAAGAAAATCTCCGTCATCATTTTGTGATAATTCAAATTTCTTGCATGCAAAACGCCAAGGGTGTAGGGCCAATAGCATATCTATTATAGAGTCAAAAAGTGTACGAGATAATTGTGCCGCAGGAGTATCCTCTATTAGTGATTGTATTGGTTTTTCACCAAGTTTCAGCAAGGCCATAGTACATAAATCTATTTTTGTATGCATAAAAATCACCTTTAAATTTTATGTATAAAAAACCGGGGTAATTGTTTTTACCCCGGCAGTATTTTTAAGCTAAATCGGCAACTGTAACGCTGTCATTAACGGATATTTTTTTTATTGATGTATTATCTGATGCGTTAATGATTACTATGTCACCTGTATTCATCAATGTTTTAACGCTATTAAAATATCCAGAAGCGCTAATCGTAGTCATTGTTTCGGTTGCGGCATAGTGCCACAAAGTAAATCCGTTTGCGTATGCAATTACGGATAAATTTTTATTTTGAAACGCCATTGATTTGTTCCTTTGAGTTTAAGTTTGTTTAATGCATAGATCTTTTTAAGATGCGCTTTCTTTGCATTTGATACGAACAATTCCGTCATTGTCGATCAGCACTGAGCCTTGTGACATGCTGTTGCTGATAAAGTGCGCGGCGCGCTCTCCGTGCCATGAAATGTCAGTTTTTACTTCCTGACCGCATGCATGACCGATGCTGGTTGCGTGATACATAAAGCAATCACGATTTGCTGTTGATAATGGCAGGTCGTTATATAATACCCATGTAATACCTAACCATTTTTTAGAAGCTCCTCCGGAAATTAGCGGTAAATTATCACCGACATAATCTGCGGAAACGAATTCTTCCATAGACAACAATTCGTTCCATTGATGTACTCCTACAACTGCGTATCTGCGTCCGTCGTCTGGAACATCGTTTTTGTTTAATACTTCTAAAGCTGATAAAATAAGAGTCTTTGTAAGACCTGTCGTATAATTACCAACGGCATTAGTTGCTTGCTTCATTGCGGATACAATCAATTCGTCGGTTTTGCGCCCAAGCGCATATGCGCCCGCAGAAGCAACTACGCGACGTTCATCCACGTTTGTCTTTAATTCATCTAACGCGTCAACCCAATCGCCTGCATAGTAATCTTGCAAGACGCATTCAACTGGTTCATGGTTTAAGTTCATAACAGGAACAATACCATGACGTGATTTTGTGCTGGCTGTACCGCGTCCAACTTTTTGAAATGTTGTAGATGCGCCAACGACGCCAGATTTACTGCGAACCGTTGAACGCAGTTTTGTGCCCATTTGTTGATATGCCAAATGAACATCGGCCTCGAACTGTTTTACAAAGACCTGGTCAATTGAAACAGACATTATTAAAATCCTTTTTTATAAAAGTAAAAAAAGACGTAAATATATTACGTCAGTTAAATTTTGTGCTTATGGTTATGCATTTAATGCGCCATCCACAAAACGTTTGTATGGGTCCTTTAAAAGGATTGTCCAGGTTAAAATAATCAGTCATACTTGCGCATAATATGACTGATTATTTAAATAAAAAAAATCCGAAATATATTCGGATTGATGATATAAAATAAAAATCCCCGATTAACGGGGATTAAATATTATTTTTTCTTTGCAAGTGCTTTTTTAGCAACTGGCTTTTTTGCTGCAACTTTTTTTACAGCTGGCTTTTTAGCAACTGGTTTTTTTGCTGCAACTTTTTTTACAGCTGGCTTTTTAGCAACTGGCTTTTTAGCAGCAACTTTTTTTACAGCTGGCTTTTTAGCAGCAACTTTTTTTGCAGGTGCTTTTTTAGCAACTGGTTTTTTTGCAGCTGGTTTTTTTACAGCCGGCTTTTTCGCAGCTGGTTTTGCCGCTGGCTTTTTCGCAGCAGTTTTTTTCGCAGCTGGTTTCAAGAATGTGAATGCCATTCTTCTCTCCTTTTTATTTTTTTGGATAGAACAAATTTTTTTTGTTCTTATTTATATTTTATATGAAACAAAAAAAATAGTAAAGAAGAAAGTGCATTTTTTCTTCACGAATATAATTTTTTAAAACCATTTTCTATTTTGCGAACGTATTCTGGATCTTGATCGCGCCAATATTTTGGATCGCGCATCATACGACGAAGGTCATTATCAGTTAAATTTTTTGATTGTAAATCATCTGTTTGAACTTTGGGTTCCATTGATTGCATCATTGCGTATATGCCACGGATTCCTTCGGGTGTAGAGCATAGTTCATTAAAAGCTTCACGAGGAAGATACTTTTCACCGAATGTATTTATAGCACGTAATGCTTCATGCATTTTATCATCATTCCCAAAGAAGTTTTTTAATTCGGCAATCGCATTAGTTTCATTTTTTGTATTAAATAAATCAGATAATACGGGTGCTAAAAATTCTTCTGCAATTTGATAAATTTTTTCAACTTGCGAAGAAGTTAAACCAATTTCAAAAAATTTTTCACGTAAAGTTTCATCGTCAAACATTGCATTAGTGGGGTATTCACTTGCTTTCTCTGGTACGCCGATTGCGCGGTTAAATTTTGCTCGTGTTTCCGCATCAGAGTTGTCGTCTGGTATAGAAATCATAGTTCCAATTTTCTTTTCTAATTCAGCATATGATTTTAATAAAGCGTCAGTATTTAATTTTCCTTCTGTGTTAAGAAATTTTTCTGGAATTTTTTCCATTGCTTTTTCCTTTTGTTTCGCTTGATTTTCGCAGAAAATAAATTCCGCCTAATGTAAATATTGATTGCAGCATTGTGAATATATCTACATCACCAACCATATATGCGCCTAGTGCTGATAGTATACCAATGCCAGAAATTATGTATGTTCTATGTCCCGCAAGGAAGCCACCGTTAATAATTTTTTTCATCTTATACTCGTTAGTTATAAATAAAATAAAATTCCATCTATATCCGCAACGTAACCGCGTGCAATTGCCCATTCTGGCATCTTGTCGTCACGGTGAAAGCGTGTTGCACCATAACAACTGTCTGGTAATGTGCCTTTTAACATTCGCGTTACAACACGCAGACACATTTGAAATTTTTTATCGCTTGGTTCAACATGCAGTAATTTATTATTCGGAGATGTTTTGTTTAACGATTCAAATATTTCTTTGTCAGATAATATTTGTTGAAAAGAGTAACCTGATTTAACCGCAAAATTATGAATCATAGACGTTAACGCTTCTACGGCACGTAATGATATTGCATGAGTTTCTGCATATACTATGCGAGCCATTTTATACGGAATTTTTTTTGATTCGTCTGGATTCCTTATTAGTGTCAGTTGCATTGTTATGCGTTCCTTTGCTTAATAAAAAAGGTCGCACAGTAGTGCGACCTAAAAATAAAAAAATCCGTCAGTTTCCTGCGGACAAAATTTTTCTTATTTATGCGTAATATAATATCACATTTTTGTATAAATGTCAAGGTAATATTTTATCGCAGTTTAACACATGCTGATTTCATCACCATATGTTAATAAATACCTAGAACCATTTCTTAATACCAATGCGCCATTTTCATTAATGCCAATAAGTTCTGCTTCTTCACCCCTATATTTTACAATTTTGTTTAAACCGGTTGCTAAATCCATCCAACGTGCACGTACCAAAGGGAAATCTGTGCGCCGCCATTTATCTAAATTTTTCATAAGTTTGTTAAGTAAGTCTGATTTATCAATTTTTGCGTAATTGTCCAGTTTTGTTGTCTGATAATTTTCAACAGTGGGGTTAGATTTTATGTTTATACCGATTCCTATGATTACGAAGCGTCCGGCATATTCCGTAAGCGTACCCGAAACCTTTTTTCCGTCAATTAATATATCATTAGGCCATTTTATTTTCGGGTGAATGCCGAATGCAATTAAACTTTCTGCGATTGCTACGGCAATCATGTAAGACAAACGTGGATCTCGTTCTTCAGCGTCAAATATAAAACTTGCATATAAATTTCCGTGATGAGATATCCAAGTTCTTTTATACCTGCCACGTCCTGCTGATTGTGCCTCTGCCATTATTACAGTATGATCACGTGCCTCGCCAGTTGCAACTAGGTTTAGCGCATATGTTTGAGTGCTAGAAATTTTATCAAAAGAAATTAATTTATAGCTCGCCAATTTTATATACCCCGTTTATATTAATAATGAATTTTCGACCAAATGTTTTACGTAATTGATATATCGCGGTATCAACCGCGTGCGTTGTTGCGTTTGGTGAGTAACCTAATGCTTTACGTAAATCTGCTGCGGACATTCCGCCGGATTTATATAACATAATTACTATTTGTGCTTGTATGTAGGGTAATTGTACGTTACGCCCCAAAATATCTCGAAGTAATTGTATGTTACCGTCAATGGCACTTTGAATAGCTGTTTTAATTACTATCGGCGTTGCTGGTGTTTTTATATCTAAAGAATCAAAATCTAGGTAAGTTGGATTTGGGATTAAAGATACATCCGCCCCCAGCTCAGATAAAATCTGAAGCCACGTTTCATCTGAAGAGTATATTTTGATGCCTTCTAACATGTTGTGTTTAGCATAATAAAAGAGTAGCACATTGTCCAATAAAAAAGACCGCAAGCAGCGCGCGGTCTTTTGTATCCAAAACGCATTATTTTAATTGCGCTCTTTATTTTGCGAGTCAATAAACTTTGTAAAATCCTGGATGCTGGCGCCTGTTGACGACAGAATCTTGGAAATGCTGTTTGTTGACGGCCAACGAGGTTGACCTTCTTTGGACCAACGTTTGCTTTTATTAAAAGTCGTTGGATCCAAACCGCTACATTTTGCCAAACCTGAACATGACATTCCGTGTTCGGTCGCAAAGCGCTCTATTGCCCGCCAGACATCTTCATGGGTCATTTCTCTCTCCTCTGGTTACTGTTCGGAACATCCGAATTTTTGGACATATGGGAACATATGTCTGATATTGATTTTATTCCAGCCCTGGCTGGCGGGCAACAAGGACGATTTCCTAAAATTTTGCTTTATATCCTAAAAATAACACTAAAAAATAATTTTGACAATAATACTTGACAAATACAAAAAAATGTATTACATTTCGATTCGTCAAAGGGGGAAACCCCGGCGACGGGGTGAAAACCTCTTTGGGGTCCAGGGATTCAGACTCCCTCCTACATTCTCTCTCCTCTGGACTCTGGACCCCATTTTATAGTTTAGAATGCCCATTTCTTTTTCTCCTTTCCTTCCTTTCAGGGCATTCGGAAACACCGGTGGGCGACCATCGGCGTTTTTTTATAAAAAATTAACGTTCAAATACAGAAAATAGCTCCCAGTGAGCGCTTCCTACGAACTGATCAACGGGGATTAGATTTTTTAATTTGTATCCGTTACGCATTAAAACATTAGCGTCTCTTTTCCAAGTTACTGGGTTACATGATACATATATTACTTTAGAGACATTGCTTTTTGCCAGTTCTTTACATTGCGCCAAAGCACCCGAACGCGGTGGATCCATTACGACACAGTCGTACTTGGCAAGCATGCCTACTGTAAGCGGATTAGTAAACAAATCGCGCTTTACACCAGTGCCTTCAATATCAAAACCATCTGCTTTTAACGCGAATGTAAAATTTCCAAGACCGCAGAATAAATCAGCAGTTTTTTTTGCGTTTTTTGCTGCTTTGGTGACCATTGTTCTAATTTTTCTTTCACTTTCTACGGTTGGTTGCAAAAAGGCGCCGGATGGATATTCTACTGTCTTATCTTCAAACGTTATCGTTGGAATTTTTTTATGTGTAACCACACGATTGTTCCAAGTAACGTGTATGACGTTTGGTAATTTTTCGGCGGCCGATTTAAATTCTGTGGAAAAATACGGAACGGCAGAACTGATGTGTAGGTCTATTCCATTATCACATATTGTGATAAGGCAAGAACCAGAACCTTTCCATGGTAAAACAGCTAATTTTGGTAAAATATCATTTATTTCTTTACGCATTAAAAGGCAGTTACGTACAGGTATAATATTTTTAGATTTATGTTGATATAAACCAAATACACCGTCTGCAAAAGCAAAGTCTGCGCGTCTACGAGTCCCCAGTTCAGTCCATATAGGTTCATCAATTTTTGGTAAACCAATCAATTCAGATATTTTTTCATTCTGATAGTTTGATGACGTAACGTCGTATTTACATCCGCCACAAACGCCAAAAAAAGGACATTTTTTCATTTTTTAAAAGTGTATACGGGCACCAACGCGGAATTGATGAGCTATTGGCGCAAAATCGGCAATTGCACTGAATTTCGGTGAAAACATGTACATATATCTATAACCAAAATCCAGAGCAAAATATTCACCTAATTCTGCTGATAATCCCGCCATTGCGGCCACAACAGGGCTAATTTTATTTTCTATTGACACATTTTCTACAGAATTCCAGTTAACACCGGCACCGACACCGGCATAAGGTACCATTCTTTGTTTATAGAACATACGATATAGGTTACCAATTCTTGCGTCAAACAAAGCATTTACCATAGCAGTATGACCGGTTAGTTCAAACGCATCCCATTTTGCAACTGTATTGATGTAATTAGCTTCTACTCTGAATATATCAAAAACTCTGATTCCTGCCATGGCTTCAAAGGAAGAGGTCGTTTTACCTTTTATGCTTATAGTATCATCGGCACCGTTGTTCCATATTGAAAAGTCATATGCACCACCAACATAAAATCTATGTATTCGGGTTAAAGCTTGTGAATCTTCACCTGTAACGGATATTTCCACAGGCATTTCAATTTGTTCAACGCGATAAGGAATGGCTGCATTCGCAGTTATAGGTAATACACTTAAAATTCCGAATAATATTTTTGATTTCATTTTTATTCCCTATCTTTTTTATCAGAAATTAACACGGAACGAAGCCATAACGTTACTTACGTTATCAACACCGCCTGCGCGTACGTTCCAACCAAAACCGTTTCCGATCATCATCTGATATTGATACATTATATCAATACCGATTAAATCGTTTAACATTATGTTGAAACCAAGTGTTGCGCGTGGTGCGGTAATTACAAAACCACTTGCACCATTCGGACCGTCAAACTTGTACGCACCGGCTGCAGCACCAATTCCCATAAAAGGAACAAAGCGGCGTCGATAGGTAATATCACCAGTTTGTATGTAGCGTCTGGCAAAGTCAAAATATAACATTCCCCCAAAAGTTTGATAATTAGCTTGGGCGTCATCAATTTCAGAGAAGTTAAAAGTAGATTCTTGAAAATCAATTTCTGTACGTACATATGAAGACAGATTCCAACCTAAACCTATTTGAGTTGTCCAACTTCCGGAACTACTATATTCTTTGTCACCAATTTTTGCTTTATCCGTTGCAAAAGGCAGATTTAAACCGCCGCCGGCACGCATATACATGGAAGTAGGGATGAACATTTGTATGTCAGAATCGTATCCCGCGTCTGCGCTTTGGTAAACTTCTAGTCCAAGTTCACCAGGGGCAAGATCTGGTTTATTTATATTTTCACGAGCAGCGACTAAATCTACACCTTCTAATACTTCGGCGCGGAACTGATCGTTGTTATATTCGGCCGTTGCCGGCAACGCCAAAAAGACCGAGAAAACCCCAAGATACGATATTTTTTTCATATTTAATTCACCCAGTATTTATATATATCAATATCAGTTTAACATAAATTGAAACTTGATTCCAGCGCGATTTACTCGTACCATATGAAATATGAAGAAAAAAATAAAAACTGAAGATAAAAAGATAGCTCTTATTGCGGGGGCTTTGGATTTACCGTTTTTCACTAGGGACGCATTACGTAAAGCAGGGTGGAGCGTATACGTTATTGGTTTGAAGAACTTTTTTGATCCGCGATTAAAACCTGATATGGTTATGCGAATTGGTGGGGCGTGGCCGGCGGTTCGTGAAGCTCGTCGTCTTGGAATAAAGAAGTTAACTTTTGTTGGGGCGTTGGGACATCCAAATTTATCGGACGTACGTCCAGACTTATGGTCTATAGGTTTATTATTCAGCATTTTAAAAAGTCAACGGGGGTATGATTCTATGGCAGTCGCATTAAATAAAGCACTAGAAAAGAGAGGGTTTGAAATTGTCGCGGCGCAGGATTTAGCACCAGATTTAACTTTTCAGTCTGCAGGTGTTCAGACGAAGACTAAGCCTACGGCGCGAGATAAAAAAGATATAGAAAGGGCGATCGATGTTTCACATACCATAGGGGCCGCAGACATTGGGGCTTCTGTTGTTGTTGATAAGCAAGTAATTGCAGTAGAGGCCGCAGAGGGTACGGCAAGAATGTTAGAGCGCGTCATTGAAATGCGTAAGAATCTTAAAAAATCAAACGGTGTTTTCGCAAAAATGACAAAACCTGGGCAGGATTTAAGAATAGATATACCGGCAATAGGGGTTGATACGGTAAAAGCTGTTGCATCTGCGGGATTGCGTGGAATTGTTGTAAATACTAAAACTTGTTTTGTTGTTAATAAAAGTGAAGTGATAAAACAGGCGAACGAGAAAAAAATATTTATAGTTGCAATTGACGAATAAAAAATCCCACGTTTGTGGGATTTTTTATTTAACAACCACCTGTTGCGTTTCCGATTATTTTAGAAATGGAAATATCTTTATGCAGCAAGAAGTCATATTCACAATTTCCTTGTTTATAAGAACCAGTACATGCGGCCAAAGTCAAAACAGCAAATAAAGCTAACATTAATTTTTTCATACGTTTCTCCTTTTTACGTAAAAGCATGCTTAATTATAAAACAATGTAAGTGAATTTGCAAGAAAACTATATAGCAGCGTGTATCCATTTTATTTTAAAAGGGGTTATAATTATTACATCAAATCGGGCGTTGCCAGTCCAATTAATATGTGATATATAAGTTTCTGCTGCTCGTCTAAGTCTGATTATTTGTCTGGGTGTAACAGCGTCCAAAGCTTTAACGATGTTTTTACGACGTTTGACTTCTATGAAAGCTATTAAATCGCCGTGTTTTGCAATTATATCAATTTCAGCTCGTCCTGTGTTTTTACCTGTTATGTATCGTCTATGTAATATCTTATAACCATGCAATTGTAAATAAATGCAAGCGAGAATTTCTGAAAATATACCAGTTTTATATGAATTCATCTTAGAATTCATTATAATTAATTTTTATTAATTTTTTAATATTTTTTATTTTTATTAAGGTGATATACGGAAATTTTTAATATTTTTACTTTATCATCTTGAATTCTAAAAAAGAACCGTTGAATTTTACGTAAGCTTTTATAAAAAAAGTTTATATAAACGTATTTATTCATTTGAGGATATTTTTTATGTAATTTTTTTACTATATTTTTATGTTCATTTCTATGCTGCCAGTTTCTGGATTCAGTTTTTTCTTTTATGCGATAATAAAATAAGATTTCTGGTACACGGTAAATTTTTTTATTGTGATTGAAGACAAGGTTTAACCATAGGTCATAATCTTCTAATGCTGTATCGTATTCAGAAGAATAACCACCGCTTTCAAAGAAATCAGATTTTTTGAATAACGCCGCACTGACCAAGCAGTTATCGATTACCATATTACGTTTTATTGGTTTCGGTAATATAAGTTCGCCGTTTTTGTTACCAAACATCATTACTCGGCAAGTTATTATGTCGCCATAACCATACTTTAAAGACGTGTATAATTTTTCTAGTGTGTCGGGGGCAATTATGTCATCACTATCAAGAGGAAAGATTAAATCATATTTGGCTTGTTTTACGCCTAAGTTACGGGCAGATACTACACCTTGGTTTTTTTGTTCGATTACTTTTATCCTTTGATCTTTTTTTGCGTAAGAATTTAAAATTTGTTGGCTATTATCTGTACTGCCGTCGTTTACACATATTATTTCTATATCTTTAAAAGTTTGTTTAATGACAGAATCTAAACATTCTGCTAAATATTTACCAGTATTATATACTGGTATGATGATACTTATTTTATCCATTAATTATTTCCATTTCATTTTTAATATTGGTATAAATTCGAATAATTGAATCCAATTATTTTTTATTTTTAATAGCGGGATAATGCCTAGCAGACGTAATCTGAAATGAGTACCTGTTACATATTCTTGTTTACTCATCATATTATAATATACAGGGTACTTATTGCGTAGTTCTGATGAAACAGCTCGCCAAGCGTTGTACATTTTTTTTTCTTGACGTATAGTAGTCATATTCATGTGCGTACGATATTCAACCAGTACTTTTTGAATGTTATAAAAGTGCGTTAAATCCATTAAACGAGCCCATAACCTATAATCTTCTGATGGGGTGTAAAATTCTTCGTATTCAATACAATTATCTATAAGTAGGGATTTTCTTATCATCGCAGAAGTGTGGGCCACGCAACAGTTTTGCGTCATATTTATTTTTATATCTAAGTCTGTTTCCGGGGTTTCCCAAACGAAGTTGTCTTTACCAAAAAATTTCATCCAACCAGAAACTACCCCTATTGCGGAATTATTATCTAAAATTTCTACTTGTAGAGCAAGACGTTCCGGTACTGATATGTCGTCATGATCAAATATTGCAATATATTCACCTTTTGCTAATTTAAGTAATTTATTTCGTGTAGCAGAAATTCCGATGTTTTTATCGTTTTTTATATATTTTATGCGCGGATCATTATATGAATTAACTATGGAATCCAGTTCTATATTTTCTGGGCTGTCATTTATAATTAGAAATTCAAAGTCTGTAAAAGTCTGATTTAATATTGATTCAATACATTTACGTAAATGTTCCGGATTTGTATTATAAATTGGGGTTAATACAGATACTTTTGGCACAATACATCCTCTAATTTGAGGTATATTTTATAATGCCATTTTATCAAAGTATATAGGACAAGAAACCTAGAATGCATAAGGTTTTGCTTGGAAGTTTTCACGCGCTGCTTGTATATTTTTTGTGATATCTGAAGTATAGCGTCCCATGTCAACCAAATCTAAAGAACCATAATAGGCCGTCATCATTGGGTCATATGAATTATTTGTTGATATCCATTTATCAGTACCCGAATTTGGTGCGCCATATTTATCAAGAACCCCTTGCCAGAATGCTAATATTTTCTTTTCTTGTTGATCGGTAAATTTTTCGTGTGCGCCTTCTATTTCATTTACATCGTTGTTATATAATACGCGCCAGACAACGTTATCGTCTGCATTACTTGTAAAGTATACGACGATAGTTTCACCGGTGTTTTCCCTGACTAAATGTAATTCCGCAGCATATAATAAACCGCGATTTTTGGCCAAAGAATTTATACATTTTTCTAGTTCTGCGGGCGCAACTATTCCTTGTTGGCGACATTCATAATCTAAATTATATTTCCATTCTTTTTGTATTGAATAAACAATACTATTTTTTTCACGGGGGGCATATAAACCCTTTATCTTAAAGAATAAAGTTTCAACGTCATCAAAAGACATTCCAAGCATTATACCAGCGATGTCAAAATTATTTACAGTAATTGGTTCTGCCCCCGGGTTTAGCGAGACAGAATCCGTTGTAAGATCGGCATTACCGCTTTCTGTAATTGCAAAATTACTAAAATCTAATTCATCAGTTGCGGCATAACAAACAGAAACGCTGGTTATAAATACCATAAAAAATGACATTAAAAATCTAAAATTTATCGTCATAGGTAATTAGCCTTGAATAATTTGTTTTACTTGGAAATGAAATACGGGTGCAGGGTCTTCACCTCTTTCCAAGTAGTCGTGTATGGCTTGTATAGAAACGTTGGGTCTCATACCCATTTCGTATTCTATGTCCATGTACATTGTACCACGACTAACAGTTGGTGCAATGCTAAAATCATTTGGTTTTTCCCAAGTAACTAGTTCATAATTTACAACCCAGTATTTACTTCCCCGTGGTTGGAAAATTTTATCTATTACGCGTGCTATACGCATAGATTTATTTTTTGCTAAATCTTGAATAACTTGATTTTCGTTATTTAACCATTCGTTAAACACTTCGGAAGAAGACATAAGGTATAAAGCACCGTTGCTAGACATTCGTTTTGCAATGTTTTCCATGTCTGGTGCAGCATAGAAATATTCTGTTATATATTTGCGTACAAGTAAATCCATAAATTTTGATTTACCCATGTATTCCGGCGTTTCTGGTAAACCTGGTCTTTGTTCAGATAAGTTATTTGGTTGGAAGAAAAAAGGGTGCACGGTTTGTTTTGAACCAGCGTCAAAAATCCCCGCTGCAAAATATATTGCCCCCCCGGTTAATACCAGTAGAATTAAGCCAATTAAAAATATAACTAATTTTTTCATCAGTTTATTTTATATGCGTTAAAATCTGCAACATAATATCCCAAGGTTTTAGGGTAAGATGTCAGGTTTCTTGCGACTTTTGCAAATGCTACTACTTCAATATTACCAGAAATATTAGAGTAAACTGTCGCATAAATTTTCCAGGTTCCCCCGACTTCTTTGATTTCCCCAGCCGGTTCGATCTGAATTTCTGTTTTGTCTAGAACCCAATGCTCTCCGTTTGATACTCTATTTTGATAATCTGGTATAACATCATATATGAATCTAGAAAATAAAGCATCACCAGAATTACAAAATAAAGCGCAAGTTTTATCGTCATAAGCAATTCTAGATTCCATACCGCAATCAGTCATTCGTTCACAGGTTTGCCAAATAGCTTCGTTTTCTTCTAAATTTTCAGAAATAGTAAACCAATTGACTGTAAAATTTCCAACTACGGATTGCTGCATTGACCATAAAACTGGATATTCTATTGGTTTATTCCCATGCGAGTGACCTACGACCGTCCATTGACCTGTTAGACTATCAATAGACACGATAAAAGGATCTATGCTTTGCGATCGAGTGGCCCATAATAAAATTGCACACATAAAAACTATCAATAAAAATAATACGCACGAAGCAATCGCCATAAATCGTGATACGGCAATACGAGGTCCTGCCGGGAAAGCGGGTGTGTTAAAATTACTTGGATAATCCAATTATGTTCCCCCCATTTAAAAACATTATGCTTGGTATACCATAATGCAGGCGCATGGGCTTAATTTTAATTCGTTGTTATCGTAACCTACGCCGACCGGTTCGCGATCATAAATTTGCCCGCAACCAGCCAATACTAAAGCCACAAAAAAGCCCAATAAAACTTTCTTCATATCTTTCCCCCTTAATATTTATTAAATTATAAGAAAAATTCGCTGTATTGGTCAAGATATAAAACAAGAAAGGCCGATGTTTTTAAATCGGCCTTTCGTTTAGAATTGCGTTTCAAACGATAACAAGAAACGTTGTTCTCTATCATACTTGTTCATCTTTAAAGGCCAACCCCAACTGAAATTCATTGGACCCATCGGAGTATTCCAGTAAATACCAACACCTGCGGATGTACGTAAGTCACTGTCTATATCATTTGGTTGCCCCAGATAAGTGTATTCTTGTTTAGGTGGTTTGCCTAAAATTCCATAATCAAAGAAGACAAAACCTTTTACTTGATATTCATCTGGTATAAATATAGGGAAATTCAATTGTGTTGAACCATTAACTTTCCAAAGACCACCTAATGAATAAGTCGTCCAATACCAGTTACGAGACCCAACTCCAGCAATATCAAAACCGCGAAGAGTTTCACCGCCTAAGAAGTAGCGGTATACGCGTGATATGTAATCCCCGTCAAGTGGTTGTAATAGCCCGAAGTCAAGTGATGAACGTAATTGCCAGCGTCCATCAAAGAACTTAACCATACCAGTAATATCTGCGCTATATCGCATATAAGTTTCCGTTCCACCAAACCCAGTATAGGCAATTCCTAAGTTACTTACGATACCTGTGTGCGTATTTTGTTCAAAGTTTGTATCTAGGTTATAATAGCGTAGGTACGTTCCTAATGTATATAAATTTGCATCGCGCCAACCAGTGGCAGATTGTAAATCATAATTTTGATCAAAAGATGCCGATACACGAACATTCTGAGACCAATGGTCTGTTAATTTCCATCCCATGCGTCCAGCTATGGTAAGCGAATCTCGGTCATAGCCAAACCCACCTAATGAAGAGTAGTCATACATTGTGTATGAAACATCAAAACCACCAGATAATTGTCGCCCAAAAAGGTAAGGTTCTGTAAAACTAAATAAGGCTTGTTTTTGGTATTGCGCTATTGAGCCGCGCAGTTGGACCACTTGCCCGCGCCCCATAAAGTTCGTTTCCGTTATACCTGCATCTACCATAAAGCCGTTTATATTAGACCAACCAAAACCACCAGAAAGTTCACCCGTTGGTTGTTCTTCGACTTCTATATCCAGGTTAATCATATTAGCATCAGCGATACGATTTGGAACCATTTGGACGTTTTTAAAGTATCTTGTACGCATTAAATTCTGACGACCTTCTTCAATCGTCTGTAATGAAAATGGGTCACCTGAACGCATGGGAATTAGTTGCTCTATAACAGAATCAAACGTACGAACGTTACCAAGAATGTTTATATTGTTTAGATATATACGATTGGTTTTTTCAATCTGAAATTCCATATCTATAGTTTTTGTGTCATCATTTTTGGTTGGAACGGGATTAACTGTTATAAAAGCATATCCATGATCTGCAACCGTACCGCGCATTGCAGAAATTGTTTCATCTACAAGGTCAATATTGTACACATCCCCATCTTTCACTTTCATGGCGTCATAAAGTTCTTCATCAGGAACGTCTGGAAATGGGTTTTTTACTTTTAGTTTACCAAATTTATATTTTTCACCTTCATCAACTGTAAAAGTTACGGAATAATATTGACGATCTGGTGTAAAAACACCGTTTACGTCTGTAACTTGAATGTCCACATAACCATTTCGCATATAGAACTGGCGCAGCATTTGTTGGTCATACATGATTCTGTCTTCATCAAACACGTCGAATTGTGTCATAAAGCGCCACCAGGCATGTTCGCGGGAAAGAATCTGATCGCGTAAAGTAGAGTCACGAAAAACTTTATTACCTTCAAAGTCAATTTTTGTGATATAAGTTGGGTGACCTTCGTCTATTTCATAAACTACGTTTACCCGATTATCATCAAGTTTTATTTTTTGTGGTTCTATCTTTGTACCAAAAAAACCTTTACGTTGATAAATCGTTAGCATTCGTTGAACGTCTGCACCTATTACTGATTCATCATATGGTTCACGCGATTTAAGGCGAAGTTCTTTCTTTAGATCATCCGTAGATATTTCGTCGTTTCCTTCAATAGTTACCATATTAACGGTCGGTGCTTCGGTAATTTCAATTTTTAATACGTTACCAGACATACGAACGTTAACGCGTGAAAAATAACCGCTTTCTTGTAATTTTTTTGCGATTTGGTTTGTGTCATCAGCAGTTACATTTTCACCGACTTTTACGTTAGATAAAATACGGATAGATTCTGCATCCATGCGCTGGTTACCGCTGACCTCTATACGAGAAACAGTGGCAGCCTCAGCAATTTGAGTGGCCATGATAGAAGTTATGGTAAATAATAAATTCTTTTTATTCATATTAATTCAGTCCAAATACACGTGCTAAATCGTTCCACATTGTTAACGCAAATAAGCTTATTATAAATAACCAGCCAAGAATGATCGCAATTTCCATACCGCGTCCACCCAGTTTACGTCTTGTAATACCCTCTATGATTAATATTAGCAGATACCCCCCGTCTAGTACGGGTAAAGGCAGCAAGTTTATAACCCCCAAATTAACGGATAGCAATGCAATTATTGACAATAATGCTATAATTCCCATTGCTAAAGCTTGACCAGAAACTTCGGCAATAGTTATAAAAGACCCCAATTGTTTAGTGGACCGTTCTCCGGTAACTATTTGTTTTAGAACCACTAATAATGTCTTAGATTGATAATATGTTTCGCGTGCGCCAGAATAAAGACCGTCAAAGAATCCCTTTTTGCGAAGTTCTGTTTTACTGCCATCCGCAATAAGTCCCCATCGTTCCGCAGGAGATAACTTTACACGAACTAATTTTTCATTACGTAATAATAATACATCTGCATCGTGGGTTGATGCTAATTCTTTTGCGATTATTAATTCACCCCAGTTAGTAATTTTTGCATCATCAATTCTTACGACTACGTCACCTGGTTTTACGCCGGCGTTAAAAGCGACGCTTTCTTGAATGACTTGACCTACTACTGGTAATTGTACTTGTTTGGGTTGAAACATAAATATTCCTGAATAGATTAACCATGCTAATAGAAAGTTCATGGTTACACCAGCAGCAACGATGATAAATTGTTTCCAAGCTGGTGCCGATAAATAATGTCCTTTTTTCTTTTCTTCGGGCAGCTCTGCATATTTTTTACGATCAAACATGTCTTCTTGACCATATATGGAAACGTAGCCCCCCAAAGGTAGACATGCAAGTTTCCAAACTGTACCATACTTATCGTGCCATTTTATAATGGCTGGGCCGAAACCTATGGAAAAAGTATCAACGCGAACTTTAGCCCAACGCGCAGCAAGGAAATGCCCAAGTTCGTGAACAAAAACGACTATTCCTAAAACTATTAATAATGCAATAACAGCCAAAACGATTTGCATAGTTACCTTTCCTTTATGCTTTACTTACAAATCTCCAGTTAAACGTTTTGCAACGTAGTTTTCAATCAATTTTTTTGTTGGTATATAAATATTTTTCGGTAAATTGTCTAACGCAAACCATTCCCAACGTAAAATTTCATCTGGCTCCATAACTTTTGGTTCTCCCTTGTATTCAGTTGCAAGAAAACCAAGGGTAATGAAATGTGCGGAATCAGAAACTTCATTTGTTATGGAAATAATTTTAGCCGATTTAAGGATAAGACCTGTTTCTTCCAAGAGTTCGCGTTTTGCGCCTTCTAAAAGACCTTCGCCGAATTCAAATTTTCCGCCTGGCATAGTCCAAGTTCCTTCGCCGTGTAAATCGGAATCTGCCATTTTTGCATCGGTATTACGTAAACCCATTAAAATTTCACCTTCTGGATTACGTACCATCACACCCATTCCAGTTCGTGTTACTCTTGGTTTTTCTGACATATTTTCTTCCTTTAAATTACAACATGACCAACCATATCAAGGGTAAAGCATAAATCCAACCGTCAAAGCGGTCTAATAGCCCGCCATGTCCAGGCAGAATACGCCCAAAGTCTTTCAAGCCCATTTTACGTTTAATCCAACTGGCTGTTAAGTCACCATATTGAGAAAGCAAAGAAATACTTATACCTATCCATAGTAATTGAGGCATAAACATGTCTGTTCCCAATAGCCCGTACATTACCGAAGCCAACGTTCCACAAATTATACCGGCTATTTGTCCAGACCAAGTTTTATGAGCGGATAAATTTTCCCACATTTTATCGCCCCCAATCAGTCTGCCAAAGAACCATGCACCTATATCAGCGCATGCTATGATTAACAATAAAAGCAACATTATCCAAGGTCTGGTACCAACGTAACTTGCGGCGGTAAGCATTATGAAAAGCCACATAAGAAAAGCACCGAAATTCCACCAATTTTTTTTGACCGTATCTTTTGGGGTATGTGATATGCACACAATCATTTCTATTATCATTCCTAAGACGATAAACATACTTAGATATTTTACTGCTGGTAATCCGAAGTATTCGCCAACAGCAGCCAGTACGACAACCAACGACATTATTAATCCAACGACGACTCTTTGCATAGTATTTGACATCACGAACACCTTATTTTTTATTTCCTGAATAGTTAGCTTTCTTACCGCCGCCAAAACGTCTGTTGCGTTTAGCATATTCATCTAGAGTATATTGCCATAACTTTTCGCTGCGTACTAAATCAGGCCAGTGTTCTGGCAAGAAAAGTAATTCAGCATATGCTAATTTCCACAATAAGAAATTAGAAATTCTGAATTCATTACTTGTTCTTACCATTAAATCAATTGGCAACAATTCGCCCGTGTCAAGATACGTTTCAAATGTTTCTTTATCAACTGGTTGACCTGCAGTGATTGCTTCATTTACTGCGGCGACGATTTCGTCTTGACCGCCGTAGTTTAACGCAAACACAACCGTTCCACCTGTGTTTTCTGCGGAAGTTTCTTCTAGTTCATCGCATTTTTTAGCTAATTTTTTTGGTAACCTATCACGAGAACCGATTACGCGATAGCGTAGATTTTTCTCTAACGCGTGCTTCATATTTTTATCCAGTTCTGTGTAGAACAAATCCATCAGAAAATCGACTTCTTCTTGTGAACGATTCCAATTTTCAGTTGAAAACAAGAAGAAGGTTACAGTTGAAACGCCGTGAGCGAAGAACCAGTCAACCAATTTTTCAAAGTTGGCGATACCGGCTTTATGACCAGCTAATGGTGGTAAACCACGTGCTTCTGCCCAGCGACGGTTGCCATCGCAGATGAAAGCGATATGTTGCGGAATTTTAGGTGTTTCAGTATTTTTAACTTCTTTCTTTTTGAATAGTTTAAACATTTTTTATCCGATTATGTTGATGGTTAAAAGCATATATACTTTATACAGACATAATATCTGCTTCTTTTTGCTTTGCCAATGCGTCAACTTCATCGACACGTTTATCAAAGACTTTTTGTAAATCGTCTTCAAACTTACGCTGATCGTCTTCAGAAATTTCTTTGTCTGTAACAGCGCGTTTTATTTTACCCATTGCGTCTTGACGTATGTTGCGCATAGAAATTTTTGCTTCTTCTGCATATTTACCGGCAACTTTGGTCAATTCTTTACGCCGTTCTTCAGTTAGCGGAGGCATATTTAAGCGAATAACGCCACCGGCGGTCATAGGGTTTAAACCAAGGCCAGAATCACGAATTGCTTTTTCGACCGTACCCGCATTATTAATGTCCCATACAGTAACTGTAAGAGTTTGGTTATCCGGTGTTGCGACCGTTGCAACTTGGTTTAAAGGCATGTCGGAACCGTATACAGGCACGCGAACACCATCTAATAAATGGACAGAAGCGCGCCCCGTGCGTAAACCAGCAAATTCGCCTTTTAAAACTTCCAGAGTTTGTAAGGTTTTCTGTTCTATTTCTGCTTTCAGTGATTGATAATCCATAATAAATCTCCTTGTACTGGAAAAGGTTAGCAAATTGATTTGACTTTTGGCAAGAAGAAATATAGAATATTGCTTCGCAAGGGGTTGTAGCTCAGTTGGTAGAGCAC
>CASEJM010000026.1 GCA_949288265.1 uncultured Pseudomonadota bacterium
CCTAGACCATCGGGAAGTTCTTTTTTAATGGGCGGAGCAGACTCTATAGCTGGAAATAATCGTTTTATTACGCAATGTTTTGTAGAAGAAGGAAGCGACACAACAGGATCATATGTTTATGAACCAGAATGTTATTATACGAATTAAAAATCTTAATAATATCTATGTCTAAGGAGATAACATAATGAGAAAACGATTTATTTTGTCGGTAACGTTCTTATCCTTAATAGTAATAGGGTTGCCTAAGATTTCTTTCGCTCTTGATTGTTTGCCCGTTACGTGTACAGCGATACCTTTAATAAAGGTGTCAGGACTTTATTGTGCCACTTCAACAACAAGTTGTTACAATAGTAACGATATAGGCGTTGTTAGCTGTACTTCTTGCCCTGAAGGCTATTTTTTAATTCAAGCCACAGATGAGATATCTCCAGACGGACTTTCTGGTGGAACATGCACAGTAAAATATAACACCTGTGTGGAAGAAGCCACTGTTACTCCTGGTTGCAACGGTAAATGCGTTGACTGTGAAAGTACGGATTGGAAATCGTATAGACCAAATGATGAATTAATGGTAACAGGCTATGAATATAAAATAAATGCAATTTGCAATTATTTTACTTGTGAATGTACGAAAACAACCGCATATCGTTGCGCCAGCGGTTATTATGGAAGGAGTCTTAATGGTACATCAGGGTGCAGCAGATGCCCAAGCCCAACTGATGGTTTTTTCTTTGGTGGAAATTCTGAAGCCGGAAATAATAGTTTTATTACTCAATGCTATGTATCAAGTGGAAGCGATTCATCAGGTTCTTATATTTATAAAGAAAACTGTTATTACACAAATTAAAAAAAATCCGCCGATGGCGGATTTTTTTATTTTAAATTAATTTTTTGATTCTTTAATTTATTTAAAAAACTTCTTCTAAAATTCTTAAATTCCTTATCTAATTTTGATTTGATGAAGTCTTTTGGTTGGTGCTCATTAACGTATATATTTAATTTACTTCTTTTGTCCGCTTTCCCAAGAACCATTCCTTGAATATCAGAAAATGCGTCTACATACAGAAACATTGGCAAATGAGCAGAATTTACATAAGAAGCATCAAATTCAACCCCATATAAACCAGAAATTTTCTTACACACTTTATCAATATCTTTTGTAACTTTGAAAACTGGTACGACTGTACTAGTCGGCTTCATCTGCTTTGTTATATTTTTTCTATAATGATTGCTTGTTCGCATTATAGGTAAAGGAATGTAATTATAACGCTCATAAAATTTCTGCGCACTGCATAAAGAAACCAAATCTAATGCGGTCGCACCAAATGTACCCGCCTTTTCTGCCAGTCTTAATAACTTACTTCCTATTTTTTTATTCATGTGTTCTGGCATTACATACAGACTATTTATTGTAGCCATATCACCAGTACAATTTCCTTCAACAAAACCAACCATATTCTCATCTTGATAGGCACCAAATGCAAAGTTAAAACTACGACGACGCCAATTACGCATAAATTCTTTTATAAGCTCGTCATAATCCTTTGAGGTCATGGAATAACCACAAACATGATAAGTTGCGGCATCACGAATACGGGCAAAATCTTCCCAAACACCGGTTTCCGCTTGATTAAAAATAGGTAAAAAATTTATATCACTCATAACCCTTATATAGATAGCACAAAAATATCATTTTGTCAAATAGAAAAATCTATTTTTAAATTTTCAAAATTATCGTGTGTTGCCTTTGGGACCACAACCACATTTTCTATATCCACAACTTTTTTAGTTAAACTAATCGGTACAACATCATCATACTCTGCAACGTAATGTATTTGCGAAACTTTCGGCAATTCGTCAAGGGACATAGAAAGCGACAATGGGCTATCATTAAAATATTCCGTCCAATCATTATGGTTTAAAACACCGGCAATAGTAATCCACTTTTTTACATTCAAATTTGTATTTTTCTGAATTATCAACCCGGACACTAACGCGCCCCCAGAATAACCTATAAGTATAACATCTTGCCCCTTAGATATTTCTTTTATCGCCAAAGTCATTGCTTCAATTACTTTTGAAGAAAAACGACCGTCTGTCCAATCGTGCTGATTACAATTATAAGACATTACAAACTGGCATGGGCGTGCCATATAAACAACATTTGAAGATAAATCCTTTTCTACAAGATCGCGTAAAAAAGTCCCTTTTGGTGTCGGATCTAATGTGGGACGACCCGCACCATCAAAACTTCTGCCGTCACCCTCTATGTAAACATGTATAGGATTAACAGAATCTGAAATCTTTTGCCACGTAGCGATTTCAAAACTGCCCGCCGGTATAACCTTATAAACAAAATTATTAGTTAACGGTCCGTTATTTACGGCACAAGAAGCAAGAAAAAAAAGCAAAAAATACCAACTTTTTAACACCATTTAACGTAATAATACCCCACCAAATACACACAGTCAAACCAAGATAAAAAGAGCGATTGACAAATTACTTGACAAATACATTTTTTGGGCTATATTAATAACAAATAAACAAAGGTAACAATATGTTCAAAATATTTAAAATGAAAGCTGCGGCTCGTCGTATGGAAAGAAAAAAAACATCACGCAAGCCAATAAAAAAATCTACTCGCACAACAAATAAATTCTCTTTCTGGCAACGTACTTGGGCTTTAATATGTAAACCATTTCAATTAATTGCACATTGGTTAAAATCTTTTTGGAATTGGGTTTGTGGTATAAATTTAATAGGTTTAGTAAATGTTACTTTATTATCAGCAATAATCGTATTATTTTCTATGTTAATAATCGATATTGTAGGCTGTAATAAAAAGCCAATTGTCATCATCGCAAAAAATAATCAAAATAAACCTGAACAAGTAATCGTTTCTGAGAAATCAGCCCCTCGTATACTTCGCGAACGAGAACCCCAGAAAATGGCTTCCTTACCTTTACGCCGTGACGCCAACCGCCAATTCATAGACAAAACAATACATGTAACCAAAGTTAAACCCGATGAAGTCGCTATTAGACAAACGGCTCGCGTTCATAACGTTATGTATGGAGACGTTATAATCGATAGTCGTAATGCCGCAACAATGTTAAAATCTGGCGATGTTATTAAGGGTAACTTATTCTTACAAAACATGCGTAAATATATCTTACCTAAAGGCATAAGAATCGAAGGTAACTTGTTCTTACGCGATATGGGTATGTTACAATTTGCGGGCGAATTTACCGTTACAGGCAATATCTATGTAACACCAACGTCTTCATTTGGGCCATTACCTGGGACGGCACGTATTGGTGGACAAGTTATCTTGTAACAACCTAAACGCAAAAAACGGTCGCGAAATATGCGACCGTTTTTTATGGATTTTTTCATTAAAATATGATATAATGCTGCCGTCCAAACGAAAGGAAAATACATGAATACTTTTGAACGAATTTTAAGCGTTTTCGGTAAAAACGTCGGTTATACAGTTGTAATGATTCTTGCGATTATATTATTCGCATTTTTCTCTGACGGTCTAATCCCAGGTCTTATCACTGCTTTCAGTGCTGTGATTGCATATGCTTGCATAGTAATGTTATATAAAGAATTTAAAAAAGAATTTTCCGCTAAACCTGCACCAGCGAAAAAGAAATCATCTACAAAAAAATCGTCAAAAAAATAAAAAACCGCCAAAAATGGCGGTTTTTTATTAATTATTTAACATAAAATTACTTTGTTTCTGGAACTGCAGGAACTTGCTCTGTGTCGATTCCACCAGGTATAGCAGACTGAACCGGTGCATCCCCTTGAATTACCAACTCTTGACGCAACTCACTTTGTTGCCGCGCAATATCCGACTTTGAAGAAACCAAAGCTAACAATGCGCATAATATAAAAAATATCGTCGCCAACCATGCAGTTGCGCGGGTTAAAAAATTACCCGCAGCAGCACCAGTTAAAGCCCCCCCGAACATAGAAGCAGCAGAAGAACCAGACATACCACTGCCCTCAGATTTCTGCAACAAAATGATGCCTATCATCAATATAGATACAATTATTAATAAAACCAATAATATCGTGAACATATATTTATCCTTTACTTTGCGCTAATTTTATATGCCAATTATTTAAATTGCAAGAATTTTCAATAACTCTTCCGCCGCAGCAATGCTGGCCGCTTTCTTTGATGCACCGCTTCCCATTGCCTTCTTCCCCAGTGCAGATACCCGTACGTTGAAAATTGGTTTATGCGAAGCACCCGTTGGTTCTAAATATTCGTATATAGGCAACTCACCCGCGGTCGACTTCTGAACCAATTCCTGCAATGTAGTTTTTGCGTCTTTCGGAGCAGATATATCAGCAGCAGCAATATCACGCCATAACTCAATAATTATTTTACAAGCAGCATCAAACCCACCGTCTAAAAATATTGCACCAAATACCGCTTCCATAGCATCTGCATACATATGCTGAACCCGCCCTGCCGTCATATGACCATGGCGAACATGTTTGTCTAAGCCCAACTTACATGCAACATGCGCCAATGTATCTGTAGAAACCAATACTGCATGTCGACGTGCTAAATCACCTTCGTGCTCGTCCGGGAACATTTCATACAATAATGCCGCAACGGATAAACCAAGAACCCTGTCACCAATGAATTCAAGACGTTCGTTATTATGCTGCGCATCTGCACCACTTTGTGTCAATGCTAATTCTAATAACTGTTGATTCTTAAACTTATAATTTAATGTAGTCAATTTAATCTATCCCCATTCCAAATCTGTCCCAGCGCATCTTATTTCCCCAATTCCAAATAGATATCATCGGTGAATAATAATTATGCGAATACCATATAAACCATACAGGACCCAAGACATTATCACGGGGAACGTAACCTATATCTGCCCTGCTGTCTGCACTATTATCACGATTATCACCCATAAAGAAATAATGATTATCTGGAACCGTAAACATCATAGTATTATCCAAAGGCGCGTCATCTGCCATTTCTACAATACTATGCTGAACGCCATTCGGTAACGTTTCCGTATATTCTATGCCTTCGAATACGCCGCAAGCCCATTCGTTCGCACGACAAAACTTATCATCCTTATACTCAATCGTGTAATTGAATTCCGCTGGTTTATTATCTACCCATATTTTATTACCCTTTATCATCATATTCTTTTCAGGTATGTGATATCCGGCACTACGTAAAGCTTTTGGTAAATTTGCAATTATATAAGGTTGCGGATTATCCCGTGGTACAATTTTACCGTTTATATACAAACGTCCTTCCATCATTTGAATTGTATCACCAGGTTTTCCTATTAAACGCTTAACATAATCTTGGGATTCATTAACCGGGTTCCTAAACACTATTACATCACCAACTTCTGGTTCATTTCCCCAAAAGCGCCCATTCCATAAATGCCAAGAACCAAATGGGAAAGAATAACGTGAATATCCATACGACCATTTTTCTACAAAAATGTGATCACCAACATGTAAAGTAGGTATCATAGAACCAGAAGGGATATTAAACGGTTCTAATAAAAAACTACGAAACGCGATTGCAATCAAAGCACCATAAAATATCGTATTAAACCAATCACGGGCAACGTTAGACTTCTTATTTATAGGCATATCAATAAATCCTTTTTACTGCCACATTTTATAACTTGAATTGGCTAAGCGCAAGTTTTAATATAACCATATGATTTCTTTGAATTCAATCATATTTAATGGAATGGAAGCAACGGCAATTGACGTTCAAGTACAATTATCCGCAGGGCTTGCAAAACCGGAATTTAACATAATCGGATTGGCCGATCGCGCTGTAAAAGAATCTGCCGAAAGAATCAGAAACGTTTTATCTGCCCTAAATTTATCTTTACCGCCAAAGCGCTTAACAGTAAACCTATCACCTGCAGACGTTGAAAAAACAGGTTCACATTTTGACTTACCTATTTTATGCGGAATATTATGTGCAATTGGTATATTACCTGAAAACGATTTAAAGAAATACATAATAATGGGCGAAGTCGGTTTAAACGGCACAATCGTAAAAACAAGTGGTGTACTTCCCGCCAGCGTATGGGCTAATCAAAACAAGCTTGGCATAATATGCCCTGGTGAACAAGGATCAGAAGCTCGCTGGGCAGGTCACACTAATATATTGGCACCCTTTCATGTGTTAGAATTAATAAATCACTTTAAAGGTACGCAAGTTTTACCTCTTCCTCCGATTAGTAACAATAAAGAAGAGAATCCAAGTCATATAGATATGTCAGAAGTACACGGGCAAGCGGCTGCAAAAAGGGCTCTGGAAATTGCGGCTGCTGGCGGTCATGCAATGTTAATGGTTGGTCCCCCAGGTTCTGGTAAAACCATGCTTGCATCCAGATTACCAACGATACTTCCAGAAATGACGCCCAAGGAAATATTAGAAACCTCCATAATATATTCTATTGCCGGGCAACTAAATGGAAAGAACCTTATAACCATGCGCCCTTTTCGAAACGTACACCATACATCAAGTGCAGTATCTCTTGCCGGTGGCGGTGCAGACGCCCGCCCTGGTGAAATATCATTAGCTCATAATGGTGTACTATTCCTAGACGAATTACCAGAATTTAACCGCGCAACCTTAGAAATTTTACGCCAACCAATGGAGGCCGGAAAAATAATGGTGGCCCGCGCGAAACGTACAGCCGTATACCCAGCAAGATTTCAACTGATTGCCGCAATGAACCCGTGCCCATGCGGTCATTTAGGTAACGCTGCATTATCTTGTTCAAAAGCCCCTAGGTGTGCCGAGGCTTACCAAAATAAAATATCTGGACCGTTACTGGATAGAATAGATTTACACGTAGACGTCGATTCTGTTAACCCTTGGGAAATGAACACTTTAGACAACGAACAATGTGAAACAAGCGAACAAATTCGCAAAAGAGTCGTCGCTGCTCGCGAAAAACAACTAAAAAGACAAGGGAAACCAAACGCGCAACTGGATGGGGCGGAATTGGATGCCGTCGCAAAATTATCAGACGAACAAACAACGTTTTTAAATGCAGCCGCTGAAAAAATGGGTTTGTCCGCACGTGGGTATAATCGCATAAAACGTATTGCCAGAACAATCGCCGACCTACGTAATTCAGAAAATATAGAAATAGCCGATCTGACAGAAGCTTTATCATATCGACCGATAAATCGTGGTAAATATGGCATAAAATAAAAAATCCGCAATTGCGGATTTTTTAAAACTCAAATCTGACACTTAACATCGCATTAACATATATCGTATTTTCTGAACTGAACCAATCACGATGCTGACTTCCATCCTCGTTACTTAAAGTCCAACGAATTTTCGGTATATAAGCAACACGAGCACCTATATCAAAAAACATATTTTCAGTTATACCATATGACAACCCCAGCGCAGCCAAACCGGCAACGTTACCAGTACTTAGTTCAGACTTATAAAATTGTATGACGGAATCATCCTGCTCCTTTACACCATACGGAAGCAATTCATATATCCCAGATAAGTCACCATATGGGTCAGACAGTTGCAATACAGTCTTTACATCAGCATAACCAATACCAATACCAATATAAGGTATTGCACTTCTTATCGGTTTTTGTAAACCGCTATAAAAATCGTAAAAAGCCATAACGCTGATTATATCTGTTTCAACTTTAGACTGAACTGCCCCACTAGAAATAATAGCAGTTGCACCTTCTGCTTCACCACCGAAAAGCGGTGTTTCTCCTTCAACAAAAGGTGAAGCATTGTACTCACTTTCTGCGATATGATCCCACCCTAACTCAAGCCGCCACTGCGGGGTATAGGGAACAGTCCAACCAATGCTGGCACCAGCTGAAAAACCAAAAGATTCAAAATCCTTAGTTGCAGGTAAACTTCCTAAATTGATATAACCAGCCTGAATATAATCCTCGCATCCGCCACTATCTGTACACTGGTAATACCCTAATTCTGATATAATTGTTCCCCCATCAGGGCTCATATAATACAAAGGTGTTAACTCGCCGATTTCATTTTTAATGGTTCCCATACCAAACGAAGCGCCACCACGAACGGAAACGATAAACCTGCTGCCATCATCTTCATAAGCGCCGTCACCAACATAATAACCAGCATATTCCCAATTAGCGCTTGCTGCGCCAAAAATCAAGCATGACAAAAACGGTAATAAAAACAGATTCCTACTTCTCATGCCATATATTATATCACAAAAAAGCGCCTAATAAAAACAGATTTTGCAATATTATTTTTGAATAGGAATTTTATATTATTTTACTATTTCATGAAAAATTTCTGCAGGTATTGTCCCCCCCGTTATCTTTGAAGACATCGAAGTAAAATCATCCTTTCCCATCCAAACACCAATTATTAAATTATTCCACGCACCAACAAACCACGCATCTCGATTTGCGTTACTTGTCCCGGTCTTACCGCCAAGGACCCCTGGTGCCTCTGCTCTATGACCTGTCCCCCCTAATTTTATTACATTTGCAAGCAATTCTGTCATATATTCAACCGTCTGCGGCATCAATATTTGCAACGGTTCGGAAGGATTACGCTGATAAATTACATTACCGTTTGGGTCGGTAATCTTCGTAATGGAATATGGACGTACCGAGTAACCTTCGTTCCATATAACAGCATAAATTGTGGTTAAATCCAATAAAGACATTTCTGAAGCACCCAAAACAGTCGAATATTCTCGACGCAATTGATTACCAACCCCTAAACGCCCAGCCATGTTTAAAACAGTATCAATTCCAAATTTTTCCGTTAATTTTAAAGGAACAGAATTTACAGATTTTGCAAACGCCGTAGCTAAAGTAATATCGCCATAATAACGATTATTATAATTCTGCGGTGAATAATCACCGATAGTAAACGGAGAATCATTTACATAAGCATCTGGCGTCATGCCGTTTTCTAATGCGACCAAATACACAACAGGTTTAAATGAACTTCCCGGTTGCCGTAAAGCCAACACACGATTAAATTGACTTTCTTGATAATTAGTCCCCCCAACCATAGCTCTAACTGCACCATCTGTTTCCATTGCAACCGCAGCACCCTGATATTCTCCGACTTTCTGGGGCAAAACTTCGGCAATATGTTCTTGTAGACCCATATCAAGCGTGGTATAAACATACATATCTGATTCAAACGTACCAATTGTAGATTCTACTTCATCTAAAACAAAATCCGTCCAATAACGATATATGTTTGTATTAGGTGCAGGTTTAGCCGGAGCCAATTCTTTTGCCGCTATTCTTGCTTGATTTAGCGTTATATACCCCTGACGAACCATTTCTTGTAATATTATGCGAGCTCTTGCAATATTTTTATCAGGATTTATAAGAGGACTGTATGTAGTCGGTGCTTTTAACATTGCCGCAATCTGAGCTGCCTGTGCAATTGATAACTTATTTGCGCTTGTTTGAAACATAACGCGCGCGGCAGCATCAATTCCGCGCATTCCCCCAACCAAAGAAACGCGATTCATATACAAATCTAGAACTTGATTTTTATCAAATCGATTTTCTAACCAATAAGATAAAATTAATTCTTGAACCTTACGTGATACTTTTTTTTCTCGCGATAAAAATATATTTTTTGCCGTCTGTTGAGTAATTGAAGATCCCCCAGCGGCAAACCGCCCATGCATTAAATTTGAAAGCATCGCCCGCGTAATACCGCGAATATCTATTGGTCCGTGCTGAAAAAAACGTTTATCTTCAATCGCAACTATCGCTTGCCACACATATGGCGGTAAAGTTTCAACAGACACAGGGGTCCCCATTATACGATTAGAAGAACGAATTTCATTACCGTCTTTATCTAAAAAGACAACTGCCGCAGGTCTGGTTTCGTGCAATATGGCATCCAAAGACGGCATCTGCAAAAAAATAATTACAACATATATTGCAACTGCAACAAGTACAAGCATAAACAAATCAATGCACCAAACTAATAACCGCAACGTCCGTGATGGACCATTTGTCTGGTTTCTTGAAACATTTTCCCTTGCAGAAGTGCTTTTCCAAAACAAATGAAACTCCTTAAAACCTTTTATGGAATTATATCATAAACGTCTTGCGTTTTTCCATAAATTAAAACTATAATCTTCTATACAAAAAAGGAAAGAGAGATGAAAAAAATCCCCTATTTATTATGTGTATAACTGCCCTGCCTGCTTTATCAAATACTTATGATTATTATGACGCCCCAAAGCGTGATAATTATGTCGGATTACGTCTTCATAAAAACGACAATATTGCCTTTCGCTTTGAACCTGATAATGGAAATGGCACAACTTTACGCGATGATAAGTTCGGAATCGGAATGTATATCGGCAACCGATTAACAGATCATATAAAAATAGAATTTGAAACTTTATATAACGCCGGTAGAGAAGAAAAATATGATAATAATTTCGAATTCAATATCTGGTCTAATATGTTAAATTTCTATATGTACCAACAATTTGGTGGCGCAGTTGAACCGTATGCAGGACTTGGGATTGGGATTTCAGGAATATGGGGAAGTATAAACGGAAATCAGAATATATCAGGTTCAACGGCAGACATGTCTTGGGCTGCGATGATTGGAGTTAATTTTGCATTAAATTCTCGTATTGATTTAAACCTTGGATTAAAATATCAGAATTATGGTGACATTGATATGGGAAATACATCTACTGAAATAGACGCCACAGAATTTTATATTGGCGGTGCATATAAATTTGGATTATAAAAAGCACCGCCCAAAAGGCGGTGTTTTTATTTTATAACTTTTTCAAAATCACTTTCTGACCAAATTGTAATACCCAATTGTTGAGCCTTAATCAACTTTGACCCTGCCTCTGTTCCAGCCAGAACAATGTCTGTCTTAGCAGATACACTACCTTGAACTTTCGCCCCTAATCTTTCCAAAATATCTTTTGCTTCATCACGTGTATAATTCGTAAGCGTCCCCGTCAAAACTACCTTTTTACCTGACAATGGACCGTCACTTACTTTGACACCCGACGTACTTTCAGAAATATTAACCTGTTCTAACAATTCGTCTAAAACTTCATTATTATGCGCGTCAGCAAAAAAAGATATTATTTCGTCAGCCATAACATCACCGATACCATCAATTTGCTTTAATTTCCAAGCAGAAGCAACACGTAAATCATTCAAATTACCAAATGCACGCGCCAATATTTTTGCTGTCACTTCCCCCACTTCTGGTATACCAATTGCATATAAAAACCTATGTAAATCTATATCGCGAGACCGTTCAATAGATTCATTTAAATTATAAACAGATTTTTCACCAAAACCTTCAAGTTCTTTTATTTCTTCTCCGTGCAGAGATATCAATTTAAAGATATCTGCCGGATTTTTTATCCAATTTCGTGAAATAAATAATTCTAATTGCTTCGTTCCCAATCCGTCTATATCAAATCCTTTACGAGAAACAAAATGTTCCAATTCTCCTATACGTTGTGCTGGACATCCAAGCGCATTAACACATCTACGTGCCACCTGTCCTGTTTCTTGAACGACACTTCCGCCACAAACTGGGCATTTATCAGGAAACTTGAATGGTACGGAATCCAAAGATTTTTCTGCGACCCCGACAACTTGGGGTATAACGTCACCGGCACGCTGAACGATTATCTTATCGCCAACGTTTAAGCCCAAACGTTCTATTTCATCGGCATTATGCAGCGTTGCTCGTGATACTAAAACCCCACCAATATTTACAGGTTCTAATTCTGCAACAGGTGTTAACACCCCTGTTCTTCCAACTTGAATGGTTATGTCACGCAAAGTGGTTATCGCTCGCGCAGCCGGAAATTTATATGCAACTTCCCACCTTGGACTATTTGCTCTTGCCCCCATTTTTTCCTGTAAATCAACGTTATTTACCTTTAGTACCAAACCGTCAATATCAAACGGAATGTCCGGTCGTTGCATCATTACGTCATTATAAACTTTCTGAATTTCTGCCATAGTATGAGCATGATGAGCCCACTTACCTGTTGTTTTGAAACCCCAAGACTCTAATTTTTCGAAATACTCAGATTGCGTCAACCAGTTACGCGCCGATAATTCCCCATACGTATAAGCAAAAGCAGACAATCTTCTAGAGGCTGTTATCTCTGGATTTAATTGACGCAAAGACCCCGCGGCTGCATTACGAGGATTCGCAAAAATCTTATCACCTTTTTGCTCTGCAGACTTATTTAAAATAAGGAAATCTGCACGAGACATATATACCTCACCACGAACTTCTATAACGTCAGGAAAATCGCCTTTTAATTTTTTAGGTATATCTGGTATCGTACGCAAATTTTCAGTAATATCCTCGCCGGCCGTTCCACTGCCTCTGGTTAAACCAAGAACTAAAAAACCATGCTCGTACCTAGCAGCATAAGATACACCATCTACCTTTAACTCAATAAAAATATCTTTATTAATTAACTTACTAAACCAATCTTCAACTTCGGCCTCATCGAATACATCTGATATTGATAGCATAGGCACACTATGAGAAAAAGATTTAAATTTTTCAGAAACTGCTGCCCCAACATGAGAAGATGCACCATTTTTTGCTAATTCTGGATACTCTGCTTCAATTTCCATAGCACGACGACGCGCCGCATCATATGTTGCGTCATCAACAATTGGCGCATCGTTTTGATGATAAGCAATATCCCATTCAGCTAATTTTTTTAGTAAATCAGCATGTTCTGCTAGTATAAACAAATCAGGCATTTTCTTCATAACCCGATTATAAAAAATTTACCATCTTAATACAATCGAAATATCTTCTTTCCCTTTAAAATCTTTCACGTTCTTGGGGAAAATACATTGCGAAATCAGCCCAACTTGTATTAGTTGCGTTCATTATTTTCGCCAAACTACCGACAGACATCCAATGAGGTTTTCCATCGGCACCAATACGTTTACTTTTGTTTAAGGCCGTTATATCCATTCCACTAATCTGAGCCAATCTAGAACAAGAAATGTTATGTGCCGCAGCCAAATTATCTATTGCCCGCCAGAACATATGATTGGTTATCATTTTGTCCTCCCTTTAAACCCTACTATTAATAAGATTATATTCTAATTATGATTGTATTCTTATAAAAAATCAATTATTTTTTATAAGAAAATATTCGTAACAAAAAACCGCCATTATGGCGGTTTTTTTTGTTAACAAACTTTATTATCAGTTTTGTTCGTCTAGTCCTTTTAACAAAATGTCTTTCATTTCGTTCGGCATCATACCCGTTGTGGAATAACCACAATCAACGTGATGGACCTCTCCTGTTACAGCACTAGACAAATCACTGAACAAATACAAAGCCGCACCTGATACATCTTCTAAAGTCATATTACGACGCAAAGGCGTTGTTTCAGCATTCAAACGCAACATTGCTTTAAACCCACCTACGCCCGAAGAAGCCAATGTCATGATTGGTCCTGCACTAATAGCATTTACACGGATTTTATTTTTTCCCAAATCAGAGGCAAGGTAACGAACGCTGCTATCCAGGGCAGATTTTGCGACCCCCATAACGTTATAGTTAGGAACAGATTTTTCACCCCCATAATAAGTCAATGCAACAATACTTCCGCCATCTGTCATTAACTTAGACGCACGCCGTGTCAGATCTACCAAAGAATACACAGATATATCCATAGTATTCTTAAAGTTAGCGCGAGTGGTATCGGCATAACGACCGGTTAATTCATTTTTATCCGAAAAAGCGATTGCATGTAGCATACCATCCAAATGCCCCCACTCTTTTTCAATTGCGCTAAAGAGAGCATCCATTTGTTCATCGTTTTGAACGTTGCATTCTTGGACGAATTTGGCATCAATTGACTCCGCCAATGGTCGAACGCGCTTTTCCAAGTTTGGCATCGCATACGGCATAGCGATTTCTGCACCTTCTTCATGGGCGCGCTTAGCAATAGCCCAAGCCATGGACCAATCGTTTGCGACGCCGGTAATAAGAATCTTTTTTCCTTTTAATAACATCTTAGTTCCTCTATGTATATGTATTGGACGAGAAGAAATATAGCACCAAGAGAAAGAAATGGCAACGAATAAAAAAAGACTTGAAAAGGTAAAAAAAGTATTATAAGATAGACGAACGTTATTCGGGCATAGTTCAGTCGGTAGAACAACGGACTGTTAATCCGTATGTCGTTGGTTCGAGTCCAACTGCC
>CASEJM010000027.1 GCA_949288265.1 uncultured Pseudomonadota bacterium
GGCATGGCGTGGACGTAAAGTCCCAGAAGTCCTGCTGTCCGGTCATCACGGCAATATAGAAAGATGGCGGAAACAACAATCGGACGAAATAACAAAAGAGCGTCGTCCGGACTTAATAAAGGAAAAGTAAAATGAGCATTATTAAAAAAATAGAAGCAGCCCAAGTTGAAAAATTAAAGGGTGGCAAAAAAATCCCCGCTTTTAAAGCTGGTGATACAGTCAAAGTGCACGTAAAAATTAAAGATGGTGACAAATTCCGTATACAGGTTTTTGAAGGCATCGTAATTGCACGTGATGGTGGCGAAGGAAATAATGCATCCTTTACAGTACGTCGTGAATCTTATGGGGTTGGCGTAGAGCGCAAATTCCCATTGTACAGCCCAGCAATTGAAAAAATTGAAAAAGTTCGTACAGGTAAGGTTCGTCGTGCAAAATTATTCTTCTTACGCGGTTTGTCTGGTAAAAAAGCACGTATTGTTGAAGATTTGTCAGCAACGTCCGCAGAAAAGAAAGAAGATAAATAATATTTTTATTTATGCGTAAAAAATTCCCGTAATTATTTACGGGAATTTTTTGTTTGTTATAAAAACATTTAATAATTTGACTTTATATTAGAGCAAATGTAATATTGTTGGTATGAAAAAAGCTTTTGTGTGTGGATTTTTTTCTCTTATGTTTTTACAGCCAATATGTGCCGATGCTTACGTTGATCGACCAAATGCAGTTGTTCGCATTATGAATAAAGCCGCGGGAAAAGTTCAGCTGGTTACATTGCCCGTTGGTAAAGAGGTAAAATATGAAAAGTTAAATATGACGGTCAGAACATGTAAACAAACAGACCCATTTGAGGCAGAAGATTTTTTTATGTTTATAGAAATTTCTAAGACGGACAACGGTAAAATTTTTAGTGGCTGGATGAGCGCTAATGAGCCAGGGGATAATCCGTTACAAAACGCGGACTATGATGTATGGTTGGTAAATTGTGTGCAATAACTTATCATGGGGGGATTAAATGAATTTTGTAAAAAAATATCTTAAGTTTTTTATAGGAATTGCAGTTCTTATTTTTGTGGTTATCGTATTCTTTTTCGCCATGAAGTCCAGCGATTTGGAAAACAGTAATTTAAGAAAATGGCGTAGCGCGGATTTAACAAGACGGACGGCGGCCGCTCAAATATTATCTGCGTCTGAAGAAAATATAGAATTGTTAGTTCAATGCGTAGATAAAATTGCAACGTTACCAGAATCTGGCGACATGGCTGTACGTGACGCGGTTGCATTATGTTATACAGGAATCCAAGTCAATCAAAATAACTAAAAAATAAAAATGAAGTGGCTGATATTATTAGCCTTGATCGGATGCACAGCAAATACTAATTCTGATATAGGTCGCGAGTATTTGAATGCAAAATATGTTAACGACCCATTAGGCGAAGAAGTTTACCCTGACATGGATCCGTTAATTAGAACAGATGCCTTTGATTGCACCACTTTTGTAGAGACGGCTATGTCTTACGGTAATTTAGACAGACTTACTCAAATAAGATATAAAGATGGCGAAATTAATTTTTTAAATAGGAATCATTTTATTGAGACAGATTGGCTGCGAAATAATAAAGACTTATTAAGCGTCGTAAGTGATAAATATGGTTCAACAAAAAATCGGATCGTTACGATAGATAAAAAAAATTGGTTAAAAAAAGTTCATAATATAGATGCAGATTTTTTGCCAGAGACTGTTTTACTAGAATATATACCATATGATGACTTGGAAAATATAAAAAATAATAAAACGTTGATAGTCTTATTTATTGCTGGAAAATCTGAAAAAAATGATAAAATAGGTACGGATATAGCGGTTACGCATATGGGTTTTTTGATGCCGAATGGTATTTTGCGCCATGCGTCATCGCAATACGGTAAAGTAATGGATACAGATTTTTACGAATATGCAGAAGAACGGGCTAAAAATAAACATAATTTAGGAATAATATTGGTGGAAATAAAATGAACGAAGACAAATTAATTCGTATGAATATGGGAGAAATGCATAGTGTTGATCATAACAAAAACAAGGAACATTATGCGTTATGTCTGGGAATAGAATCATCATGTGATGAAACTTCTGCAGCGATTGTTGATTCTGACCGTAATATTTTATCTCATATAATTTATTCTCAAATTCCAGAGCATCAAAAATACGGCGGTGTTGTACCAGAATTGGCAGCTCGTGCGCATATTTTAGCAATCGATGAGGTGATAAAGAGAACATTAATCGAGGCAGGAAAGACAATTGACGATCTTGATGTAATTGCTGCGACTGCAGGGCCAGGTTTGATTGGCGGTGTGTTAATTGGTTGGATGGCGGCAACAGGTATCGCGCAAGCAACGGGAAAACCGTTAGTTGCAGTAAATCATCTGGAAGGGCATGCCTTGGTTCCAAGGTTGCATGCCGCGGCGGCTAATGGTATGGACGGCGTAACAAGTGTGGAATTTCCTTATCTTTTAATGTTGGCGTCTGGCGGACATTGCCAAATACTTTTGGTTCGCGGTGTCGGACAATATGAAATGATAGGTCAAACTTTAGATGATAGCGCAGGCGAAGCGTTTGATAAAATCGCTAAAATGTTAGGCTTAGGCTATCCTGGTGGACCAGTAGTAGATCGGCGAGCAGCGCAAGGTAATCCAAAAGCGTTCGATTTTCCAAGACCATTATGTGATAAACCGGGTTGTGACTTTTCTTTTAGCGGAATAAAAACTGCAGCGCGTACGTTTTTATCTCAGGTGGAACCGCCCTATTCTGATGAGCTGATAAATGATTTTTGTGCGTCTTTTCAGGCCGCAGTTGTGGATTGTATAATAAATCGATTAAACAATGCCTTTAATGATGCAAGAGTTATAGATTCCGCGCCAAAGACATTAGTCGTCGCGGGTGGGGTTGCTAAGAACAGCGCAGTTCGTAGTGCTATGGAAAATTTAGCTAAAAAACATAACGTGATTTTTGCAGCCCCGCCGATGAATCTTTGTACGGATAATGGTGCAATGATTGCTTGGGCTGGGTTAGAAAACTATAGATTAGGTAAAATTGTCAAAGAACCTGTGGCACCGCGACCACGCTGGCCTTTGACCGAATTATAAAACAGGTAAAAAATGGTAAATAAAAAAAGTTTTTATGATGCCGCAACAGAAAAGCTTGTACAGCAAGTGCAAGAAATGACTTTACCCGTAACTTTTAGTACCAAGTATGATTTAACTGAAATGGTTATAAAATTCCGCGAAACTTTTAAAAATCCGGAATTAAGAAGTATGGTTTTAAACCCTAAATATGAACAAGGACGGGTCAGAAAAGAACGTTTTTCTGCGGGTTTTTGCGGCATTGCAAGCTATACCTGGAACCAATTATTTCGTATGCCAGATAAATCTGAAATATGGCGTATGAAGCAGTATTCAAATAACAAAGAAATATACGGTTTAGTTAATCATGTGTGGTTAGAAAACGTCTTTGATGGAACTATATTAGATTTGACTTTTGATCAGTCCTTAGATAGAGAAGGAAATTTTGTGGAAATACCCTATTATTTGGGAAATTATATTAATAGCAACTTCGATTTTCAAAGAGCGTTTAAGTTCGCCCAAAAAATGGGTATAAACCTAGAAGATATAGTGTTTATAAACTCTATGATGAACAATCAGAAACGATGACGTTATTTTACTTTATTGAAATTAATTATAAAATTTGCAAAAGATGCTAATTTTTGCTATAATTCGTGCATGCAAAACAAACTTAAATCTTATGATGCCGCCACACAAAAATTGATGCTGTTGGCAATGGATTATGAGGTACCCCAGATTGGTAAATTCAGTCTGGAAGAAATGGTGTATTTGTTGCGCGAATCTTTTAAATATAAATTGACTTATAAGAAAGTTTTTAATGAAATTTTGGAAGAAAAATGTGACCCAGCAACAGGTTTCTGTTTGGTAAGCAGTTATTATATATATGAAAAAACTGGGGGCAATAAAATTTGGACTTTAATGAAGTCACCGGTTCATTGGTGGTTACAACATAAACAATATAGCGGTCCTTTTGACATAACTTATACGCAATTCAAAGAACCTTTTCCTTATTATATGGGCAGACCAGAAACTAAAATTTATACGGATGAAGATTTTACTAATATACTTCGTGAAAAGGCGTATATACTTGGGAAGCAAGCGGGCTTAGAATAATTATGATCATGGAAAAACCAGAACCTTTTGTTAAACCAGATATGATTTTTAGTGTTTCTGACGCATCTGCGTTATTAAAAAACGTTGTTGAAACAGCCTTTCCAAGAATTCGAATTCGTGGTGAATTATCACAGATTACTCGTGCAACGTCCGGGCATATTTATATGACGATAAAGGATGCTGGTGCTGCGATTTCTGTAATAGTTTGGCGTGGAACGCCTATACCTTTTAAGCTGGAAGATGGATTGGAAGTCATAATAACAGGACGCTTTACAACTTATCCTGCTCGTAGTAATTATCAGGTTGTCGTTAGTGAAATAGAAATGGCTGGTGTTGGTGCCATTTTAAAGATGCTGGAAGAGCGCAAACGTAAACTTGCGGCAGAAGGTTTGTTTGATCAAACACGTAAAAAACCGATACCAAGGTTTCCTCGTCGTATAGGTATTGTAACAAGTCCCACAGGTGCGGCTTTTCAAGATATTCAAAATCGTTTGCGCGAGCGTTTTCCTGTCGAGATAGTTCTTTATCCTGCAACAGTTCAAGGAACTTCTGCCGCCACAGAAGTTGCTGCTGGGATAGAGTATTTTAATCGCGTTAAAAATGTTGATGTAATAATTGTCGCTCGCGGTGGCGGTTCGCTAGAGGATTTGTTGCCTTTTTCTGAAGAAATTGTTGTTCGGGCGGCTGCTGCAAGTGAAATACCTTTGATTTCTGGTGTGGGTCATGAACCGGACTGGATGCTGATAGATTACGCGGCAGACGTGCGGGCCCCTACTCCAACAGGTGCTGCTGAAATGGTAGTCCCTACTAAACTGTCTTTAATTCAGGAATTAGATAACTTATGGCATAGGTTGTCTAATAATTTTACAACGCATCTGACTAATACGAAGTCTCGCTTAGAAACCATAGTTTTAAAAAGCCCAAAACAATTGGTGATGGAGCAACAGCAACGCTTAGATGATTTGACGCGTACTATGAATATAATAATTGAAAGTAAAACAACAACGGCTCGGCAGAAAATGGATGTTTTATCTTCTTTCCCGAATATACTACAAAATAAAATGATTGCATTATCGCAATCCATAAATCATTTAGGCCAAATGTTAAACTCTTTGAGTTATAAAAGCGTTTTACAGCGTGGTTATGCGATTGTTCGTGACAAAAACGATAAAATCATTAGCCGGGCTGATGAAAACAAAGTCCCTAATACTATTGAATTTGCAGATGGTATTATTAGATTATAAAAACATTGGGGTGTTTTTATTTCATTAATGTTCGTGCTGTTGCTAATGATTCCGGAGTTATTTTTGCACCACTTATAATACGGGCAATTTCATTTATTCTGTCATCACCGCTTATTTCTGCAATCAAGGTTTTTGTTGTTTCTTCTTCTGTGCTTTTAGAAATTTTAAAATGTTTATCTGCAAATCCTGCGACTTGTGCAGAATGAGTTATTACAAGGGTCTGAGAGGATTGCGCTAATCTATTTAAACGTTGACCAACGGCGCTTGCAGTTGCGCCACTTATACCCGTATCAATTTCATCAAATACAAACGTATGGTCGTTTCCTTCGTTTGACAACACAACCCGCAACGCTAACATTAAACGTGATAATTCACCACCAGAAGCCGCACGATGAAGTGGTGCAAATGGCATTCCTGGGTTTGTTTTTATCATAAAAACCACATTGTCACAACCAAAAGAAGAAGGCGATTCGGGGGTTATTTCAACTATAAAATCTGCGGAACCAAGTTTTAGGTCTGGTAACTCTGACAGTATCTTATCACGCATTTCTTTGGCGATTTCGATACGTTTCGTTGTTAATTCTTTTGCATTTTTCTTGAATTCTTCTCTTTTTTGGTCCGTATCAACGGTAAGCTTTTTTAACTCTGCGTCAGAATTTTCAATTGAATTTAACTGCTCGGCCATTTGCTTTAATTTTATTGGCAATTCGTCAGCTGATAAACGATGTTTACGAGCAGCCGCTCTTATAGCAAACAACCTTTCTTCTATGGTATCAATACTATCGGAATCCATATTTGCAGGAGTCAACTTTTCTGATACGTCAGATATAATTTGGGCAGCATTATATAACGCATCTATTTGTTCCGTATATGGATTAGGTTCTGTTTTTATTCGTTCCAAAATATGCGCGGCATTAAAAATCTGTGATTCTAATGGTTCCCCTCGTGGGTTTAATATCGCATTTGCATCGGATAACATAGCCGCGTCTTTCTCAGCATTCATCATGGCCGTACGTTTTGATGCTAATTCTTCTTCTTCCCCAACTTTAACGTCTAATTGTTTTAATTCTTGAACATTGTGCTCTAAAAAATCACGTTCGCTTGCCGATTTTTCCAATATTTTATGCAGATCTTGTAAACGTTTTTCTGCAGCATGAAACTCTGTATAACTAACTTTAACTGCGGTTAATAAGTCTTTGTATATATTGTTGTTTTTTATACCGAAGTCATCCAGTGCGTCACGATGAGTTGCCGGATCTAATAACGTATGATTCGCAAATTGTCCGTGAATTTCTACAAGACCGTCCCCAATATTTTTCAAAGTTTTTATTGAAATAGGAACGTCATTCGCCCACGCTTTGCTTTTGCCATCTGACGTTAATATACGTCGCAATATTAGAACTCCATCAAAGTCAATACCATTTTCAATTAATATTTCTTTTACAGAAAAGCTTATATCATCAAATTCTGCTATTACAGAAGCGCTTTCACAACCATGTCTTATCAATCCCACATCAGAACGTGCGCCAAGTGCTAAAGACAGCGCGTCTAACAAAATGCTTTTACCTGCCCCCGTTTCACCTGTCAGGACGTTTAACCCCGAACCGAATTCAATGTTCAGTTTTTCAATCAGTACAATATTAGAAACATATAAACGCGTTAACATACAAAGATTATAGTCATAGCAACCGCTATATTTCAAGGTTTTTATAAAATCTTTTCAAGGCTAAAATCTTTTAACCATAAAATGTAACCGGTAATTTTGTAATCTGGATACAGGCTTTGTAATAATTCTGAGTATTCTTTAATTTGGATAATATATTTTTCATAAAACGCTTGTTTGTTTGTATCTGTTTTGTAATCTAAAATTTGTATTTCTTTATTTCCTTCATCTATTATTAAACGGTCTATGCGTCTGCTGACAAAACGACCGTTTAAATAACCTGCAATTGGAACCTCTACTTTGGAATTTGAACCAAAAAAACGTAATAATTTTGGGCAAGATAATATTTTCTTACATAGTTCTTCGTCGCCTTCTTGGTGGCCGGATGTAATTATTATATGCTGAAGCTTAAAGTGCGTGTTACGCCCAGATTCCGTTGCAAATTTATCATGTTCAATCTGTGATAAAATATCCCGTAATTTATTCGACATTTTCAATCCTGACAGTTTCTTCTGTAACTATGGCTTTAGTATCCTTTGATAATACTTGCCATAATTGATTATGCCATGATAGTTCATGTACACTTTTGTTCTTAGCAACGAAACCATAAATATATAATCGTTTAATTGCTCGTGTCATGGCAACGTATAATAGCCTATAATATTCTGCGTTTCTAACCTTATTTAAAGCCCTTTCTGCTTGTTCTCGTAGTTCACTGTTGTCAATTTTTGGTGACCATATCCAAGGTGGTGGTAGATTTTTTCCGATTGTACGTAAGTTTAAGGGCTGCATTTCTGGGGTAATTGGAAAAACGTTTTCACGTTTAGGAATGCGGACTGTATCTATTAGAAATACAATCGGTGCTTCTAATCCCTTGCTGCTATGAACAGTTACAATTCGAACCCCTGCGGCGCTGTCCATGTCTCTTTTAATTACGCTGCCACCCGTTATAAACCATTTTAGAAAATGATACAATGTTCCCGCTTGGGTCCGTTCATATGCAAGACATATAGTAAGAAATTCTTCTATAGGATCGATAATTTGATTACCCAATGCGCCAATCATGCTTTCTCTGGTATTGTCAGAATTTAAAACATTAGAGAAAAATGAATACGGTCCCATTTCTAAAGACCAATTTATAATCTTGCTGATACGTTCATATATATCAGGATGGGTTTCTTTCAACACTTCATAAATCGTCACAGGTAAATAATTTTTTTCGGTTTGTTTTTTTGTTTTATTTTTGTTGTTTTTTATAGAACAAATATTAAAAATATCGCCTTCATTCAATCTAAAAATAGGGCTTTTTAACACGACACATAAACTGTAATCGTCGCAAGTATTTATGCAAAAACGCACTAAATTTAACAAGTCTCGTATTGCCGGAAAATCTGGCAACGCGATTCTATCACTGCCGGCGACAGGTATGCTACGAAGTTTTAGTTCTTTTACCAACAATGGTATCATAGGTTCTCTATTTTGAACTAATACCATGATATCGTTTGGAGCAAAATTTTTTTCACCCAAAATTTGCTGTATTTTGTCGGCAATAAGACGTATATAGTCATTGATATTTTTATTTTCGTCTTGACAATCAAACAGCTTATGAAGTTCGACAAAAGCCTTGTTGTCGCTGTGTACCCACTTATGCGTATTGTTTATAAAACCAGTCTGTTCTTTGACCGTTGAGTTGTTAAAAAATGTGTCTACAGTGTATAAAATTTGGGGCATTGAACGAAAGCTTTGAACGAGCGGAACTTCTTTAATATCGCGCATACTTTGTTGTATCTGTCGGGAAATTTCTGTACGGCTGTTATCAAAAGCCATTGGGTCGGCGCCTTGAAAACCGTAAATAGATTGCTTTGTATCGCCCACAACAAAAATAGAATGTTGCTTTTCTGCTGTATCGCCTTCTGTAAAGAAATCTCCTGACAACAAACGTAAGATGTCCCATTGGACAGGGCTTGTGTCTTGGGCCTCGTCGACCAAGATATGAGAAAGTTTTATATTTAATTGAGAAAGCACCCAGCCCATAATATCCGGAGATGAAAACAGCTTGCGGGTATATAAAATTAAATCCTCGAAATCAAGAAGATTCCGTTGAGATTTGATATGCTTATAAATTTGAGCAAACGAGGCAGCCAAATCAAACACGGCAATCGTATCATTAAATATTTGTGTAGATAAATTGTGTTGATTTAAAAGATAAACCCTTTGTTGTTCTTCGACTAAATAATCTTTTTTAGAAATATTTTTTTTCGGGACTCCGTTTTGCGTTAAATACGCATCTTTGTATTTTTCAAAATCTATAGTTTTATCAATATATTGTTTTGTTAAATTGATAACGTTTGTTAAGTATTGTACCGGTTTTTTTGAGCTTTTTGTTTCTATTTCTGCATAATTTAAAATTTCTTCTAGTTTTTTGTCAGAAATTTCCGTCTGAACAGGTTTGTCTAATTCAAGAAAATTCCTAGTTGTATCAATAAAGTATTTTCTATATTTAACAAGATCATCAACTTGAAAAAAGTCTTTATATCGATCACTTAATACGGATAACAACGCCCCTACTTTCGTTTCGTCAATTCTGCCGACGATATAAGAAAAGGCATCATTTATTCGTGTATCGTTTGAAGAATTTATAAGGTGTGAAAATGCGTCCTGCAATAATACCCGTTGTGTATCGTCTGAAACTAATGACCAAGACGGTGATATTCCCGCTTCTAGTGGAAAGCGGCGTAAAATTTCTTCACAAAATCCGTGAATTGTTTTTATTTTTAATAATTCTGGATTGTCGATATATTTAAAAAAAACGTTTCTTGCATGTTCAATATCTTTTGCTGTTATTGTTTTATTTAATGACACCCCATTTAACAGCTCATACAATTCTTCATCTGAAAGCATCGCCCAATTTTGTAGTTCGCTTAATATACGGTTACGCATTTCACCTGCAGCAGCTTTTGTATAAGTCAAACATAAAATTCCACAGTTGTCTATATTTTCACTGCGAAATAAAATCCGCAAAAGTCGTTGAACCAGCACGCTAGTTTTTCCCGTACCCGCATTGGCTTGTACCCATACATTTTCTGCTGGATTAGCCGCGATGTCTTGTTCTGGTGAAAGCGTGATTTTTTTGGCCATTATGCTCTTGCTTTATTTTTTGGATTTTAGTATATATTTCTTAGAACTGCAAGGATATATCTGATGCATATATAGCAATGTATAGTTGCCTGAACGTGCATGCTAGTTTACAGTTGTTTTAAATAACCTCGGGGGGATTTTATGGAAGTCGGTCAAATTTATTTAATAATTAGCGGTACGTTGGGTGGTTTGTTACTGCTGGCGTTAGTCATTTTATTCTTTGTATCTAGAAAATCTCAGAAAGTTATGCAATCGTTATTGACTTTAATGACAAAGCCAGAACGTGCTAAAATACAAGATGCTGTTCGGGTATTGAATACAATTCTGGCGGACGAAATGATTAAGATGGAGTCCAATTTCCAAAATATAAAAGATGAGCTTGGTTCTCAAATAACGGCTGCTACGGAATTAAAAAATTCATTAGACGAACAGAATGCAAAATTGACCGCGACGACAGATGACGCGACAAAGAAAATTGCTGTTATGTCACAACGTTTGGAAAATACTGTTTCGGACTTACGTAATGTGGTCGAATCTTCCGGCTGGCAAGATGTAGAGGTTTCTACAGATAAGTTTAGTGCCACGGTTAATGATCTATTAGGAAAAATTGAGACAACGGCTCAAGACACAAGCGATCAAATTTCTCAGATACAAACGAATATTGATAAATGGGTTGAAACAAGCAATACTCTTTCACAACAATTAAAAGACGAATTTGACGCAAATACTGAACAAATGAAAGAACTTAATACAGATTGCGATTCAATGCGTCAAAGTTTGTCAGATTTATCACAAAGTGTTGCATCTGGCTTTGATAATGTAAAGTCATCTGTGACAGATTATAGCGAAATTCTTGAAAATAATAATAAGCAGTTAGATGAGCATTTGGAAAAATTAGACACTTTTGGTAAACAGGCTAAGAAGCAATTAACAAGTCAAGTTAACACGTTAACCAATACAGCAAATGTTGTTGCCGGCCAAGTTCGGTTATCTGAAACTTCTATAGAATCACAAGTTCGCAAACTGACAGATGCAGTAGAAGCATTAATGTCATCTGCGACCTCAACGGAATCCGCTGTACGTAATATATCAAAAGAATTGACTGAGTTATGTAACCATTTCAACAAAGACATTCGTGGGTTTACGAATGACATTGTGGGGGAATTAAACACAGTATCTGGTGTCGCGAATTCTACATTAGAAAATACTCGTTCTGCCGCAGGGGCATTTTCGGAATCTGTTAAAGCAATGGCAACTGGTGTTCGTGAAACGTTGATAGAAATGAATACTGCTCACACACAACTATCTGGTCAATCTGAAAATTTAATTAAGATGTCGGCGGAAACAACCGCTCAACTACAGCCATTATCAGAATTGATAGAGAAATATTATTCCGCTTTGCCTGATTTAGCGCGTGATTCTGTCAGTACGGGCGACAACCTACAGAAAATAGTGGAAACGCTGAATGAAAAAATCGCTTTGATGAAACAAACCGTAAGCGAATCAACAACAACAATTGCAGATTCTGCTGGGAAACTTGAAGATTTGGCGGGGCAATCACGTCAACAAATGATAGATCTTATGTCTGATTACGCAAAAGCTGTAAATACTATGCAGACACTGAATAAGCAAATGATGGTTGCACGCGCGACTGCACCAATGGATGCAATAAATGCGGTCCCCTCTGCCCCATCATATGGCAGAGTAAGTCCACAAGACTTTTTAAAACAAAGCGAACGTCTGTTTGAAAAATTACATGAACAAACCATGGATTTAACTCGTTCTGCTGGGGTAGAAATACCAGATGTAATATGGAAAAAATATCACGGTGGTGATCAAACTATTTTTTCCAAGTGGTTTGCAAAAATTATGAATGCAGCTGACAAAAAGCAGATTAAAGAAATGTTAAAAACAAATGCGGCATTTCGTTCACAGGCCACCCAATTTGTACGTAGCTTCGAGAAAATATTGACTGCGGCGCGTCAGGCAGACGGAAGTGATAAATTAGCCAGCACGATAACAAAAACCGATCTCGGGCAGATTTACATAGCATTACAGTCTCATATGTAAAAATCTTACTGAAATGTTTTTTATTATTTGCTACGTGTTTTTAATAAATTATTTATTATTGGTATTAAATGATTAAAAACTTCGTTTATTCCCATGCGAATTCCATCTGGTCGCATCTCGTCCACTATTGTCCATTGTGTGGGATTCATTGACGCAATCTTTTTATATACATTAGATACATCATATAATAACTTAAAATCGCTTTCGTGTATATCGGGTTTCCCGTTTTGATATTCTTTTAAGCCAAAGTTTCTCATATCATATGAAATTTTTGGATCTAAATATAAATAAATATTATGATCTGGACGTGTTATTCCAAGTTGATTAAATTCTAAATCTTCCATAAATTGAATTTTTGTTTCCCATTGCTCTTTTGGTGTTTTGGCAACAGAAAAAGAATTACTATAAGTATATCTATCTAATACCACCCATTTACCATCTTTTAGCCATTTATTAATTTGTGACTGATGCTGAAGTCTATCAAGAGCATAAGGTAGCATTGTATATTCTGCAGGTAAATCTCTGGTTGAACCGAATTTACCGTTAAGATAATCTTTTACCAACTTTCCAAAAAAAGCGTTATATTGTGGAAAATCTAGCGTTTCAGCCGCAATACCGTTTTTACGTAAATAATTTATTATATTTATTACCTGGGTATGTTTTCCCGCTTTGTCTGTACCTTCTACTGCGATTAAATAACCTTTTGTCATTTCTTCCCTTTATATATAAAAGAATCCCGCTGTAATGCGGGATTTTTACAATATTATTCTTCTAAGAAACTACGTAGTTTGCGTGCACGCGTTGGATGTTTTAATTTATTTAAAGCTTTTTGTTCAATCTGGCGTATACGTTCACGCGTAACACCGATATACTCACCTACTTCTTCTAACGTGCTTGTTTTGTTCGTGCTCATACCGAATCTTTGACGCAAGACGGTTTCTTCTTTCGGATCTAATTCAGATAGAATCTGAGTAACGATTTTCCTTAAATTCTTTTGTGCCGCAGATACAAAAGGATTTTTAGCAGTTTCATCCGCAATGATTTCTATACGGCTACTATCATCTTCTGTGCCAACCGGTGCTTCCAATGAAATTGGTTTTAAATTTACTTTTAAAGCCTTATGAATTTTATCTATAGGAAGATAGATTATTTTTGATAATTCTTCTGGTGTTGGTTGACGGCCATACTTATGCATAAATTGACGTGTAGCGCGTTGAATTTTATGTATATTATCAATCATATGCACTGGTATTCTAATTGTGCGAGCTTGATCGGCAATGCTACGTGAAATACCCTGTTGAATCCAATTAGTTGCATAAGTAGAAAATTTATTACCTAAACGATAGTCAAATTTATCAACAGCTTTCATCAAACCTATATTACCATCTTGAACCAAATCTGAAAAATCTAAGCCTAAGCCGCGATTACTAGATTTTTTAGCAAATTTAATAACTAAACGTAAATTTGCTTCTATCATTTCACGTTTTGCACGTGCAGCTTCTGCTTGACCGCGACGAACTAATTCAACCACTTTTTTATATTCGCTTGTTGGTTGCCCTGTTTCTGTCGCAATTGCTGTAATATCTTCTTGTATCTTTAATATGTCTTTTTCATGTTTTTTTGCAAAATTAGCCCAAGCCGGGTTCTTGCTACGCATCAGCTTTTTTACCCAGTTACGGTTAATTTCATTACCAGTATACTCTTCTAAAAAATCTTCTCGTTTTATCTTATTTGCCAATGCAAGACGTAATAATTTACCTTCCAACCCCATTAATAACTGATCTCGTTTTGTCAGTTGTTCTAGAATTTCTGCAATACGGTCATCGTTTAAACGTATTTTACTTACATGTTCAAACAATTCTAAACGCATTTTAGTATACTTCTTTTCCAAAGCTTCATCTGGTTTAGAAGACGTTTCCAAGTTTTCCAGACGCTTTGCCTGAAGTTTTTGCATATTATTAAATATACGTTTGATTTTACCAAACAGTTCCATAACCATTGGCATAAGGGCGTCTTCCATAACTGGAATTGGCACGCCAGATGTTCCACGAGGGGTATCTTCTTTTTTGATACCATCTTCATCGTCTACATCTTCGTCTTCATCATCGTCGTCATCTGAAATGGTTGATTCTTCTAAATCATCCAGGTCATCATCGTCTAGTTCATCTACGTGCTCTACACCTTTTGATTTTAAGGTTTCTGAAATGGCCGCCAATGATTTCTGTTCCGCATCACTAGAATACATAACTTCGAGATTCACAATATAACGCAAGCGAATATCTTCGTTTAATAATTGCTGATACCAGTCAAGCATTGCCTGAATTGTCATCGGACTTTCACACAAACCATAAACCATTAAACGAGATGCCGCTTCAATACGTTGCGCGATAGCAACTTCTCCGGCAGCGGTCAATAATTGTACCGTACCGATTTGTTTTAAATACGACTGAACAGAGTCTTGAACTCCTAAAACTAAATTACCCGTCTGACTGCGTTCTAGCTGCTTTGCATAATGTTCATAATCGTCATCGTTAACGTCAACTTGTTCTGCATCAGCATTCAATAAATTACGGGTCTTGTCTAATTGATTGTCAGAATCATCATCGTCATAATACTTTTCCATATCTTTGGAAAAGCTATCCGTTTCTAAAAATTCTAATCCCAAATCTTGCTGAAAGAAATCTAGAACTTCGTCTCGTTCTTCTGCAGGAACTTCATCAGCTTCAGTTGCAGCATCAAAATCCATCTGAGACAAATACCCAATCTCTATAGCATTACTAGCCAATTTCTGTAAATTTTCTGGTAAAGAATCAATCAATAATTTGGTTGCTTCGTCCAATTTCTTAGCCATAAACGAACCTTCCCGTATGTTTATAAATTATTTTGTCTTTTTTGCTTTGGCGACCGCGTCATGTAACGCAGATTCTGACACTAACCCCAAAACAATCGGGCTTTGTATTTGAATTATTGAATAAGATTTATGCGTCTTATTACGTACCGATGCAACAGTAGGATTGGTACTGCGCATAAGACGAGCAACCTGACCATCAGATAATTCTGGATAGTTTTTTAGAATCCATAAAATTCCACCTAAACGGTTTTGACGGTGTAACTTAGGCGTATAACCAACACCCTTTTTATTCTGAGCTTTTTGAGCATTGACAATTTCTTCACGTAATTCCAAACGTGCGTTTGGATCTGCTTCGCAGCGTTCGATATCTTCACGTGTTAGCTGCCCGTTTAAAATTGGATTTAAACCTTGAACTTTTGTTGTTTCTGCATCGGCGATGTTTTTAACTTCTAACTCGTGCAAACCACAAAAATCTGCAATCTGTTCAAAAGTTAAAGAAGTATTTTCAATCAGCCACAGCGCAGTGGACTTTGGCATGTATGGGTAATTCATAGAACGTTCCTCTTCTGTTGCTGGGGTGCAATATACACTAAAATGCCCCTAATTTCAAGCCTTTTTTATATAAAATTGCAACTCGGGACGAAAATCCCGAGTTTAAGCTTTTAACTACATAAAAAACTACATCTTTTTAACCAGTTTTACACCGTCTTTTGTATCGACTACAGACCAACCGGCTGCTTCTATTTGCGCACGAATTTCATCGGCTTTTGCCCAATCTTTCGCCGCCTTGGCATCGGTACGCGCGTCCGCCAAAGCCATTATCTCTTCAGGGGCGGTTTCTGATTCTAAATCATTCAGTTTGGCGGCCCTATCAATAAATTGCAACCCCAACAATCGGTCAATGAATTCAAAAAGTGCAATTTTGGTTGCAGAATTTACGGAATTATCTCGCAGTAGTTCTTGAACTTGAACTAATGCTTCGGCTGTTTTCATATTATCAGATACCGGAGATAATATTTTTTCATGCCACAAATCAAAAGTTTCTTTATTAACCTCACCCGGTTCTGAATCGGATAATAATTCTGCTACGCGACGAACTATATTTTTATACCCATTAGCAGCAGATTCCAGTCCCGCCCAAGAAAAAGCCAATTGTGCTTGGAAATGACTTAACAGCACCAAATATTTATATGTCATTGTATCATAACCGCGATTTCTAATAGCATCTAAGCCCATAAATTCGCCGGAAGATTTACTCATTTTTTCACCGCTTTTATCAACTAAAAAGCTGGTATGCATCCAATATGAAACCCATGGAGCTCCAACAAGCGGCTCTGACTGAGCAATTTCATTATTATGATGAATTCTTGATAAATCTTCTCCGCCAGTATGTATATCAAAATGATCTCCCAATAATTCCATGCTCATCGCACAGCATTCTGTATGCCAACCCGGGAATCCTATGCCCCATGGACTATTCCATTCCATCTGACGCTTTTCATTTTTCGGAGAAAATTTCCACAAAGCGAAATCTGTGGGATTACGTTTTAAATCATTAAATTCCACTCTGGCACCAGCACGATTTCCAGACAAACTGCCGCCTGTAAGCTTCCCATAACCAGGGAACTTGCTTGTGTCATAATAAATTCCGTCGTCTTCTATGCGGTATGTATAACCTAGCTTTTCTAGTTTTTCTATTAAAACGATTTGCTCATTAATATATTCTGTTGCCTTTGGCATATGCGTAGGTCTAATTAAATTCAAATCATCATAATCTTTTAGAAATGCATCTGTATAGAACTTAGCTATTTCCCACACTGATTTATTGTCGCGTGCCGCACCCTTTTCCATTTTATCTTCCCCAGAATCTGCGTCACTTGTCAGATGCCCAACGTCTGTTATATTCATTACATGTGTCACATCATATCCATTTTCTGTAAACATGCGCTTTAAAATGTCGTTTTGTATAAAGTGTCTTAAATTACCGATGTGGGCATAATGATAAACTGTCGGACCGCATGAATAAAACCCAATTTTACCTGGAACTAACGGTTTGAATTCTTCAATTTTTCTGGACATAGTATTAAATAATCTGATTGTCATGCGCATTTCCTTTATATAGTACTTAAATGATAGTTAAATAGAGATTTTATTGCAAACAAAAACGTCTGCTTAGAAAAAAAGCAAATTAACGACAACAGTAAAAATTAATAAATTTAATTGCCATTTTTAAATAAAAACACAATCTGGCGGAGCGTATAGGACTCGAACCTATGGACCGCTATAACACGGTCACGGATTAGCAATCCGCTGCATTACCACTCTGCCAAC
>CASEJM010000028.1 GCA_949288265.1 uncultured Pseudomonadota bacterium
CCGACACTCCTTGCAGAACTTGATTTTGAGTCAAGCGCGTCTACCAATTCCGCCACGGGGCCAAAATGAAGCACAACGAATTATTTCGTTGCAGCTTTGCGCGCTTCAACCTTTTTTACCAAACGCGCACTACGATTTGCCTTATGAACCGGTTTTTTAGCAGGTTTTTCAGCCGCACCAACTTTTTTATTGATTGCTTTTTTAATTGCCGCCATTTCCGGTGTCAAACGGGACGGAGATTTTGACATTACATAAGCGTCCAAACCGCCATGTTTAGTCAATGTACGCAACCCCGCAGTAGAAATACGTAATGAAAAATCGCGATTTAAAATATCGCTATGAAATTTTAATTTTTGCAAATTCGGCAAGAATGTACGTTTTGTATGACGTTCAGAATGAGATACATTCATCCCTACTTCTGTTTTCTTACCTGTAACTTTACATACACGTGGCATTTTATAATCCTTTAATAACTGCGCCATAATTTATAATAAAAATCCCGAAAAGTCAAGATTTGTTTTATAATTTGACTGTAACTTTACAATTATATCATAAAAAGCAATAAAATCCATTCATTATAAAAATCAATGTTTTGATTCCTATACCTTGAAACAGAACAAAAAGCTACTATATATAGTGAAAAATAAAGGAGATTTATAAGCGATGAATCCAGAAGAAATGCAAGAAACTCCAGATCAAGCAATTGCAAAATATACTACTGACTTTACTAAGTTAGCTGCAGACGGTAAATTAGACCCTGTAATAGGTCGTGACGACGAAATACGTCGCACAATTCAGGTATTATCTCGTCGAACGAAGAACAATCCCGTTCTAATTGGTAACCCAGGTGTCGGTAAAACGGCAATAGTTGAAGGTCTGGCAGAACGTATAATATCGGGTGACGTCCCAGAAAATTTACTAAAGAAAAAACTATTGTCTTTAGATATGGGTGCTTTGATGGCTGGTGCCATGTTCCGAGGGCAATTTGAAGGACGTTTTAAAGCAATTTTAAAAGCAGTAAAAGATTCTGATGGGCAAATAATATTATTCATAGACGAATTACATACACTAGTCGGTGCCGGTAAAGGCGAAGGCAGCATGGACGCAGGTAATTTATTAAAACCAATGCTTGCCCGTGGTGAACTACATTGCCTTGGCGCAACAACTTTAGATGAATACCGTCAATATATTGAAAAAGACCCAGCCTTGGCGCGTCGTTTTCAACCTGTATATGTTGACGAACCAACTGTTGATGACACCATCTCAATTTTACGCGGTTTAAAAGAAAAGTACGAAGGTCATCATGGCGTACGTATTTCTGACGCGGCTTTAGTATCAGCGGTAAGACTATCAAATCGATATATCACAGATAGGTTTCTTCCCGACAAAGCAATTGACCTGATTGACGAAGCCGCGGCTCGCGTTCGCATTGAAATTGCATCAAAACCTGAAAAGCTAGATGAAATTGATCGTCATTTAATGCAATTAAAAATTGAACAGCAAGCTTTGAAAAAAGAAAAAGATGAAGATTCTAAGAAACGTTTAAAAGAACTGGAATCCGTAATAAAAGAAAAAGAAGAAGAATCAGAAAAACTAACTGCTCAATGGCGAGAAGAACAGAAAAAAATGCGTGGGTTATCTGACGCAATGGCCGCGCTAGACGCCGCGAAAGCAGAAGTTGCAACAGCAATGCGCAACGGTGATTATGAAAAAGCCTCTGCCCTGCAATACGGAAAGATTCCTGAACTGGAAGAGCAAATTAAAAAGATGAATGCTGAATCTAAAGAATATAAAACAGTATTACCGGAACATATCGCTGCTGTTGTTAGTAAATGGACTGGTGTACCAGCTGACAAATTAAGCGTTGAAGAGCAATCAAAATTACTTAATATAGAAGACGAACTACGCAAACGAGTTGTCGGTCAAGATCATGCCCTAAATGTTATATCCAGGGCTATCCGCCGCAGTCGTGCTGGTTTATCAGATCCGCACCGTCCTGCAGGTAGCTTTATGTTCTTGGGTCCGACCGGCGTCGGAAAGACAGAGGTTGCAAAAGCATTAGCAGAATATTTGTTTAATGACGATACCGCCATGACACGTATTGATATGAGCGAATATATGGAACCACACTCGGTATCCCGTCTGATTGGCAGTCCTCCAGGATATGTCGGTTACGAACAAGGTGGCGTCTTAACAGAAAGCGTCAGACGGCGTCCTTATCAGGTTTTATTATTTGATGAAATAGAAAAAGCAAACCCAGATATATTTAATGTCTTCTTACAGATACTAGATGATGGGCGTCTGACAGACGGACAAGGTCATGTTGTAAACTTTACGAATACAATCATAATAATGACCAGTAACTTACCTGATATGGAAGCTGTAAAAAAACGCTTTCGCCCAGAATTTATAAATCGAATAGATGAAATCGTATTCTTTAATCCGTTGGGCAAAGATGTAATGTCAGGCATCGTAAAGATACAATTACACAACCTAGAAAAGCGCTTATCAGAACGACGCATAGATTTAAATGTTTCGGACAAAGCGATAAAATGGCTTGGGGAAAATGGTTATGATCCTGTATTTGGGGCCCGCCCATTAAAACGCTTAATTACATCCGCTGTTGAAGATAAAATTGCAGATTTAATTTTATCTGGAACAGTTGGGGAAGGAAGTACCGTCTATGTTGACGTTCACGGGAAAGAATTAACTGTAAAATAATAAAAAGGTGACTTTACAGTCACCTTTTTATTTCGTTTTTTCTTCTTTAAAAACAAAAAGTTTTATTTTTGTATTAATATGATTGGATAATATTTTTCTTTTATTAACAAAAACGTTGCTATAAAAACCATCTAATGTTGTTTTTACATGTTTAATCGTCACAATCATTTCTTTACGGTTTTCCGCTGTTGTTTCCCCGACATCTTCTTTTTCTGGTTCTTTTTTTTTCGCAATAACAACTTCTTGTTGCATTGGCGTATTTTCTTCTTTTTTTCTTATAGAAATAATTTTTGGTTTTCCTAGCAAATAATTAATAAGTTTATTATGTTTGTCCATTTCTTGTATGTCGCTAATAAAAATAAGGGGAATCAAGTTTTCCCGACCTGCCTTATCTATGATTATAGTATTTTTTATACTAGATTCCGCTTTTATAAGCTCTACTTCTATAGGAACATTTATAACCTTAGAAACATTATCAGAACCTGAAAAAACGGTATACAAACGAGATTTATCTTTTGCTATAAAAATCTTATGCTCCTTCGCAATATACTGTATTATATTTAAACCATCCTTAGACTGATTGAAAACACAACCAGTTTTAAGGTTTACAATATATAATAACGAAGGAAAAGATTCTTGCTTTTTTCTAACAATTGCGGCTTGTAAAACTTCGTCCAGCATTAACAAATCATACTGGCATTTTGACGCTTTAAATATATTTTTTCTTTTAAGCCCATTATCAAAATACAAACTAAATTTATCCGACCCATTTTTTACAGAAAACAAAGGCATAGTTATTTTCTCCTGCTTATTACTTTGAGTAGAAGCAGAAAAAGTATTATTTGTTTTCTTTTTCAATCCGCCATTTTTTTGTGTTCGCGATATAATATTAAGCTGTCTGTTTTTTTTATCATAACTTGGGAAAGCCCTCGCTAAAGCCTCATTTAAATTGTCTTCTATCGGGTTTCCCATAGATTTACGATAATAATATGCTGAATATAAAGCTGATTTTGATGCATTATCCCAAACCTCTCTTTTGTTCTTTTCAGAATCATATAAAAATCGTTTTTTTTCTTTACTATAATTAGGGAAACGTTTTATCAACTCTGCTTCAAATTCAGGCGATATTTCATACCCTCTTCTTTTAATATATCTATATTTAATATATAATTGTTTATCTGATAATGCTTTTAAGTCTATATTTTTGATTTTAACAGGGCGCTTTACAAATTTTTTTGTTTCTTTATCATAGTTTGGGAAACGTTTTATCAACTCTGCTTCAAATTCAGGTGATATTTCATCCCCTCTTATTTTAATATATCTATATTTATTATATAATTGTTTATCCGATAATGTTTTTAAATCGATCTCTTTAGCTTTATTTGCCTTTCCTCTTACAAAATTTCTACAATCTTTATCATAACCAGGAAACCTAGACGCTAATTCAGAGCTTAAAGAATCGCTTATCTGAATTTGATTTTTTTTACGATATATATACGCTGAATATAGCGCTTTATCTGAAGCAGCCCCCCAATCACGCTTGCTTTTTCTTTCTTTATGCGTTTTTAATATAGGTGAATTATCAAAAGACTTTTGATTTTCTTCCTGCTGAGCTGTAACCAACCCGACCATAAAAGCTTCAGTAACTTTTTTTACTATATTTGGCATAAATGTAGCAATAGAACGCTTTAAAGCCTCCAGCGAATTAATAACGTCAGGTTCTTTTAATAATTCTTTTATCAAAACTTTCGTTAACTCGTCATTATTCGCCAATACTTTCTTCACCATTTTTTTCTCTTTAACTGATTCTCTCTCCTTAAAATTATGATTTTATTTTACCTTTTTAGTTTTAAACTGAATATCGCGTAACTTCTTATACTCACCATCAAGCGCAATCAATTCCGCATCCGTCCCCTGTTCTACAATATGCCCATCTTTTACAACGCATATTATATCTGCATCCAGAATAGTTGATAAACGGTGCGCAATTACAAAAGTCGTACGCCCGCGCATTAAATCACGCAACGCGGATTGAATCAATTTTTCACTTTGTGTATCCAGCGCAGAAGTGGCCTCATCCAAAAGCAGTATAGGAGAATTTTTCAATATAGCTCTAGCAATCGCAATTCTCTGTTTTTGCCCGCCGGATAATAACGCACCACCCTCGCCTACTTTTGATTTATATTTACGAGGAAAAGCCATTATAAAATCATGCGCATTTGCCGCCTTTGCTGCAGATATAACTTGTTCAGATGTGGCATCAGGGGCACCATACTTTATATTTTCTTCTATAGTCCCGTTAAATAAAAAGACATCCTGAGAAACCTCTGCTATATTCTCGCGTAATGAATACAAAGTGAATTTGCGAATATCTGTATTATTAATTTCAATTTTACCTTTTTGGGGTTCATAAAAACGTTCAATCAAATTAAACATTGTGGTTTTTCCACCCCCAGATGGTCCGACCAATGCGCATACCTTACCGGCAGGAACAGTTAAATTTATATCTTTTAAGACAGGTTCATCTGGCACATATTCAAACGATACATGATTAAATTTAACAGATAATTTTCTAGATTTTAAATCTTCTGCACCAGCTATATCCTGAATATCTGGCTTACTATCCAAGAAATCAAATAAAACCTCGGCAGCTAACAAACCATGCTGAACCGTATTACTTGTACCTGTTATACTACGTGCCGGCTTATAAGCAGCAGTCAAAGCTAATAAAAATGCGGTAAAGTCACCCGTAGTAATTGCCCCAGTTACGATAAAATGCCCACCCGCTATCAAAGCCAAACATAAACCAATAGAAATCATTAGCTCTAACAATGGCGACTGCAATGCAAAAGTCTGCGTGCCTTTATATGAATTTACCATAGAGGCATCCAGAACTTCCGCGAACTTTTTAGATTCTGATTTTTCATTTGCAAAAGCTTGTATCGTTTTTATTCCATGCAATGTCTGATTTAAATGCTGAGATACGTCATTGGCAATACCAAAAGATTCACGAGATAGCTTACGACGTTTACGCATAATCAAAACCATCGGTATCATAATAGCCGGCACTAAAAATAAAAGTACCGCACACAACTGAGGCGCATAATAAATCATTAACCCCAACGTCATTGCCAACGTGGCGAACTGTTGAACAGTACTTATTAAGGTATTTGTAACAAGATTCAGAACCGCCCCCGCCTGGACGCTAAAATAATTTAAATGCTTACCTATACCGTCACCATAAAACTTTGAGATATTCATTCTGACCATATGGTCATAAATTCTTTGTTGTAATTCAGCGCTGGCGTTCAAACCGGCTTTCGCCATTAACAAAGATTTAGAATAACTGAAAACCCCTTTAAAGCCAAAAGCAGCGATAACCTGCAAACCAAAAAAGTATATATTAGTCATACTTTTTTGTATAAAAGCCTTATCAACAACCTGTTGAACCAATGTAATGGTATAAGCCTCGGCGGCAGCCGCCAATACGGTTGCAATTATTCCCAAAACCAACCATTTCAATTGTGGTCTACCAATTTCACGCCACACGCGTGCATATAAAGACCACTTTATGCGCTGATTGGTTTCATCGCCTTTAATAAGTTTTCTTAAATTTTTCTTTAAATTCTTAAACATAACGGTTTATTATATGTTCAAAGACAAAATCTGTCCAGAAAAACCTTATTATATGCATTTTGAATTTTTGATTTGACAATACGTACAAAAATGTATAAAATTTGTGAGCTTTAATAAGTAAAAGCAAAGTTTTGGGGTCATAGCTCAGTTGGTAGAGCACCTGCTTTGCAAGCAGGGGGTCGTCAGTTCGAGTCTGATTGGCTCCAC
>CASEJM010000029.1 GCA_949288265.1 uncultured Pseudomonadota bacterium
TTGCGCTAACGCGCCCTTAGCCCAGCTGGATAGAGCATCGGATTTCTAATCCGCAGGTCGCAGGTTCGAATCCTGCAGGGCGCGCCAATTTTATAAAATATAAGGTTATTATTTATTAAAAAATGGACAATATATTAAAAGAATTTATATATGAAGAGCCTAAAACAGGTCAGAAAATAATAAAGGCTATTTTTTGTGATATTTCTGGTTGTCTTGTAAAAGCAATGGAAACAGATAACGTATTATATGAAATGCTTAAATCCTCTGGTCTTCCGATTTTTCTGACAAGTATGGTTCCTGATGGTATTGCTCTGAACGGTTTAAAAGATGAATGTTTTGAACCACCGTTTCTTGGTATTTTGCCTTCAAGCAGACTAAAATATTTAATTGGTGACGCTAAGGCAGCAATTGTATTAGATAATGACGAATCATATTGTAAGTCCATATATGAAATAAAACCACAATGGTCCGATTTATATGAAAAACTTTCAATCGCCATTGACAGTGTTAAACAAAACGTTTTTGATAAAAAATTAGCACCCGATATTTGGGATAAAAATAGATCTTATATACAAGAAATACATGATACAAATTATCATAATTTTACAGGAACAAGTTCAAACTTTGGCGGAAAAGCAGAAAAACTTTTTTATCTAGCCAACTCTGCTTATTCAAAAAAAACCGGAAATGAAATATCTTTTAATATCCCAGACGGTTTTGCAATAAGCACTCATGCATTTGACATAATGTATAAAGATGCGGAAAAGGAAATACGCAATATACTTTCGAAACTGAATAAAGATGATATAAACGGTATAAAAATAGCCTCGTTATCCATCCAAAAAATGATGGCACATTACCAAAATTCTGGGTTACCAAGTTGGTTGCAAATGCAGATATTAGATTCCTTCCGAAAAATTCATGATAAAACGCCCCCGCGTTTCACAATAGTTCGCAGCAGTGCAAACGTAGAAGATGGCGGCCGATATTCATATGCGGGCATGTTTGAAAGCATTCCTAATGTCACAGAAAAAAATCTTATCGAGTCTATATTTAAAGTTCATCGTTCTTTATATTCTGTACCTGCAATACAATATAATCTCATAAATGAGATCCGAGATTTCGGTAAAATGGGCGTACTTATACAAGAACAAATAAATTCCGCTGCAAGTGCAATCGCGTTTACCAGTTCGGACATTCCTAAATATCGACAACACTATGATATTGTAATTCATGACGGCTTCGGTGAAAAATTAATGTCCGGAAAGAATCAAGGTAACCGCTTCATAATTGATAAGAAAACAGGTAAAATAATACATAAAAAAATAATTACTCCATCTTCAAATCACTATGAATACCTAGAAGGTATAACTGAAACTCTACGTAAATTAGAAAGCTTATCTGATAAACCAGTTTTTCTAGATTGTGAATTTGCATTAAAAAAATATGGGGACAAAAAAATTCTTCCGTATCTCGTGCAATGTCGCCCACAAACCTCTTCTAATACTAGTTATAAAAGAACAAAAGACGAAATAATTGGTAAATTACGCCGAGGTTATGATGAAATTATTAGAAAAGGCGATATTTTATTAGTGGATAAAATAAGAAAAGAATTTTTATATAAGTATGACATTGCGTCGGCCATCATATTATGTACGCCAGACAATCAAATTGACGATTTATCAATGAGTCATGCAGAAATAATACTAAAAGAAATTATTAATAAAAATCATACGCCTTTAATCATAAACCCTGATAAATCCAGCATAAAAGAAATTAACTCTTCGGATTGGATAAGACTTAACCTAAAAGATCTTACTATTTCTAAATACATCCCTTCACAAAAAACGCGTTAAAAAAATAGGTCAAGAAATCTTGACCTATTACATTTTATACCAATTTTTTTAAGCGCAATAATTCTATATACATATATACGTCTGCTGCGGAATATAACAGCAGCGTTATCGCAAGATAATATACCATAACAACGGCACCTGCAACAGGGTAAAATAGTAAAAATACCGCTAATGCAATTAATATAATAGACATTATCAAATCAAACCAATAATGCCCAAATTTTGCATGTATCATGTTTATAGAAAATATCAACGCACGTAAAGACTTAAATAAGAACAGTAACACAAATATATACACAAGACTTATTACAGACCCGACTGGATAAATACAAAACAATACCCCCAGTACGACATTTACCAAACCGAAAACGACATCAAACCATCCACCGCTAACATCATTAGAAACTATAAAACCTGCAATAGTTCTATATAACCCAAACAATACCAAAGCAACCCCTATAACAAAAGTTAAAGCAGTTAAAATTGCGACGGGTTTAACTAACATAAATATTGCAGCAACACCAAATAACAAAGCTTCGCATATTAATAAAGGCGCACTTTGATTATATAACTTTTTAACAGAGGTAACCAGTTGATTTCTTGAAGAAATTGTTTCGTTCTTTTTAGATTTCTCGTTTTTTATTTTCGGCATTTATTTCCCCTTTCAATATGAAATATTTTATGATTTTATTATAATTCACAATCTTTAAATTTTCAATGTATGTTTTTTTGAAACAAATCCTTTAATATTAATTTTTATACTTTATCAATTACGCATATTTTTATATAACTTACAAACAAAAATATTGACAATTTTTTATTTTGTGTTATTTTTTATAAAAAATAGAGGTTTTTATGGCTAAATGTTCTTGTATTTATACTGCTTTGGTTTTCAAAAGAATTGAAAATCAACTCACTTCTTCTTACGAGGAAGTTGACTTGTTTGACTTATCAGATATAGACTACGAAAAAATTATAATTAACCAAGATGTATATTTAGGGAACAGCAAAGGAAACGAGCTGCCCGATTTTACAAACATTGAAATAAATGGAGAGTTAGATTGCTCTAACTTTACATTACGCAACACCTCTGTTTTACCCAAAGGTATAACATCATTAAAATGTTTTTATTCTTTTAATAATCTAGAAGTTCTGAAAGACATTTTACCTAAAACAGTAAAAACTGTACATGTAAGAAATTCCATTATCAACTCTGTTAAAAAGGAAGCAGACGCTTTACGTATTTCACAAGACTTTATTAAAACGCATCCATCAGTTAAAGTCATCGGGAAAACAGAAACTTTGATTTTAAATGAGGTAATAAAAAACGTCACCGAACCGAAAGAAAATAAAGAAAGTAAAAGAACAAATAAACGCGGCAACGAACCAATTGAACATTCTGCTACAATCACAAAAAATAGTTCAAAGAAAGGATATCTAAGTATACCCGAAGCGGCAACAGAACTAAAAAAAATAGCGGAATACAAAGACATAAATATAAAAGAAATCAAAAAACGATTAAAAACATTTTTATATAACAATCGTCAAGACGATCGTTGGGGTAACATTCAAAATTACGTCCCTGAATCTGCACTTTCAGAATTATCAGAAGCTTTATTAAATCAAGAAGACCAAGATTCTGTCCAAAAAGAACCAGTTGTTAAAGAATTAAAAATAACGAAAAAAAAGCCGGAAAAAGATTCAATAAAAAACCAAAAAGAAGAATTAAAACCGGTAAAAATAAGAAAGTTTTTTGATAAAAGCGTATTAAATTTTGTTTTTAAAGTTTGTAAAGACAATAAAAAATTGTTATTAAAATTTTTAAATACTATAAATGATATTAACCTACCGGCCTCTCAAATCAGACCACGTGTTAATGCAGGAAGAGTAGCATGCATAAAAAACAACGAACTAAAACTTATACCAAACCTAGAATTCAAAGGATCGTGGTATATTGCCCAAGGTTTCGGACGAGATAATAATCGCCCACGCGTAATTTGGTGTATTTTATCCAACGGTGATTTAGTTGCATCAGAATCCTTTGCAAATCATGGTGACGGCAAAAATAAATGTTCTTATAACGCGGCGATATTATCTAGCGTCTTGAAAGAAAAAACTGAACAAAACTTCAATAAAGACCCACAAAGTTATATTGACATTAATTCATTATTATATGATCTTAAACACGAAAAAAAGAAAAAAATTCCAGCGCAACAAATTGAAACTCCTGAAAATGATTATCCATCACTAACAGAAAAAGAACCTGAAACAATAAAGCCTGTTTCAATTTCTGAAGCGGAAGAACTTTCTGCACCAACGAAAGACATAACAACGACTTCTACTAAAGAAGAAATAAATTTTGAAACATCCACAACGGAAAACGTTCAAGAAAAAGATATTCCCAAAGAAAATAAAAAAGAAAAAAGTGATGATGTTTTATTTCAAATAAGCTATGAATTGAAAGACGTTTTTAACATCATTAATAATGAAATATTACTAATAAAACAAGAGTTAATATCAGAAACAAACACAGAAAAAAGTATAATTCTTACAAACAAACTATTCAATAAATTACGGGAAAAACAATTACTTGAACAAAATCTAGAAGTAACCCAAAAGGCTTTTGATATATTAAAACAATATATCGCACTAAAAAAAGGTAAAGTTTATTAATCGTGATGTAATAAAAAAGTCTGTATTTTTTTATACAGACTTTTTTTTATTTTTTCTGCTTGAACGTATTTATCGTATTATCTTGAACGCTTTTTGCTATTTCCATAATTTTCTGATTTTCGCTAAGGATCCAATTTTGTGCCATAGAAACAACTTTATCCAAATCTATCAGCCCTTTTTCGCCTGTGGCACGAATTTTCCATTCAGCCTTTCCCTGCTCTAATGTTCTTTGACTGATTACAAACTGTAATGGTATGCCTAGCAGATCTATATCAGCAAATTTCTCACCGGCGCTAGTATTTCTATCATCTAACAAAACATCAATGCCAGCTGACTGTAATTCGTGATATAATTTTTCAGCACTTTTTACTGTGGAATCATCGTTAGTTTTTGGCATCAATGCAATTAAAGATACATCCCACGGTGCAATGGAAACCGGCCATATAGGGCCTCTATCATCATGCTTGGCCTCAACAACGCTAGCCATTAATCGCCCTATTCCGATACCATAACAACCCATTATAGGTACCTGTAACGCACCGTTTTCATCTGTATACGTCATCTTCATCGGTTTTGTATACTTATCACCCAGTTGAAAAATATTCCCCACCTCGATTCCGCGATTTATTTTTATCTGTGCCCCACATTCAGGACATCTATCACCATCTTGAACAACAGATATGTCATAAAACTCCGCCTCTGGTATATCGCGAGGTACATTAAAGTTTTTAAAATGATAATCTTGCTCGTTAGCCCCCGCAATTAAATTTTTCTCGTTTCTTAAAGACTCATCTACAATTACGCGCGCATTACAAGCTTTATACCCCGACGCAAAACCAGGAACAATCTTACTTGCTTCAAACACAGAATCATCCGCGAATTCTGGTGTTGCTAATAATACTTTTGCTAATTTATTTTCATTAACTTCTCTGTCACCACGCAACATGACGATAACAGCACGAGAATCCTTTTTTGTCGGTTTATAAACAACTGCTTTTGCTATTCTGGAGGTATCTACGCCAAGGAATTTAGCAACTTCTTCAATCGTTTTTGTATTAGGTGTATGAACCTTTTCCAATGGCAACACGTCAACGTCCGCATTTTTAGGTTCTATATTTGCAGTTGCGACCTCTTTATTTGCACGATAAGCGCACTTAGTACATGTTATTATTGTATCCTCTCCTGATGGAGTTAATAACATATACTCATGAGAAACATTTCCACCCATCATTCCACTATCTGATTTAACAGATATAACTTCTGGTATCCCCACACGAGCAAATATACGGTCATAAGCACTGGCGTATTCAGAATAAGATTTATTTAAACTTTCCTGATCTCTATGGAATGAATAAGCGTCTTTCATAGTAAACTCACGAACGCGAATCAATCCCCCACGAGGCCGCGCTTCATCACGAAATTTTTTAGCAAATTGATATATCGAAAAAGGAAAATCCTTATAACTTGTGGCTTCGGTACGAGCCAAAGCTACGGCGGCTTCTTCATGAGTCATCGCCAATACCATGCCACGTTCATTACGATCTTTTAATCTTACAAGTTCATCGTTAATAGCAGCATAACGACCAGATTCTTGCCAAAGTTCCTTAGGCTGAACCAATGGCATTTCCACTTCCTGCCCCCCAACGTTATTTATTTCCTGCCGAACAATATTTTCTATCTTTTTTAGAATTTTTTGCCCAGGCAACAATATAGAAAATATACCGCTGGCAACAGGACGAATATAACCACCGCGCAATAACAATTCGTGACTTTTTAATTTTACATCATTAGGTTTTTCTTTATACCGTTTACCCAAAAGTTCGTTTATTTTCATAAAATACCTCATTCTGATTTCTAATAAAGTATATACTACTAAATAAATTTATTTCGTCAAATTTAATATAAGTATATATTTTACAGCAATTTTGATGATTATACCACCAAAAAAGTCCTGATTCAACACACTAACAAGCGATAAGTTTTACTGTTTAAATTATGCTAACTTTATTCGCCCTATTGTATGAAATTTGTGGTATAATAATACAAATAAAGGTTTTATATACAAATGAATAAATTTACAAATGCAATGAATTTACTATATGAACAACAATATATGTCCGACATAGAACAAAAATACATGTCTGATATGAATAATTATCTAGCGGTACATGCAACCGCTTACCTGCCAAAAGTCAATAAAAACGGTAAAAAATACATACCTTCAACTGCTATGTCCCAAAATTTTGAGCACACCCGTTCAACCGTACACATTACGTTAAATCATATTGTTAATGGTCATGCTTATGGTGACTGGTCTGAAATGCCCTATGTGATTATGAGTCCATTTAACGATTTAATGAAAGAAAATGGCACTCCTGCAGAAATGTCAGCTGTTGACACTTATTTTTCCGTTCATCCCGACAAGGGGCTTATCTTACCGTCTAACTATCACATAGTTATGCCCGCAGACGATATTCCTGCGGGAAAATTATACGAAATACGTGGAAATATAACCGCATACAAACACGAAAATTTTACTGATGCTGAAGAACAACAATTAAAGAAGCAAATGTCGCATATAAATGCCGAAACATATGAGAAATATAAAACCGGTGAATTGGCAGATTACGAAATTGAATCAGAGTTATATTCCATCGGTGAAACGGGGAAAAAACTGTATGACGGTGCAAAAGATAAAAAAGCCTTTTTACGTGGTTTATTAGAGAACAAACGAAATGCGATGTTGGCGTCCGAAGTTCGCAATATGGCAATGAAAAACACCGCAGAAAATATGGGCTTTAATATAATTCAAAACGTATATGACGGTTCGGATCCCTTACAAGCTGTAGCGAAAACAGCTACACTACATAACATTTCTGGAAATTCTTCTAATAAAGGTCATTCCAATTCTATGTATTCTACGATGGAAACTGTCACAACAGATATAAACATGATTCTTTATGGTAACTGTTTTTTTAAAGACAAAGGCATTTTGAACTATACAGACGATATAAAAAAACTTGGTCAAGAATTAATAACCACAGACATGCCTAAAAAGAATATTTTTATTCAAAGTTTAATTAATAACGCGCCAGTAAATCTGTATAATTTATTCACAGAAATTTTTAATCGTACAAAAGAGCTGTTTTATTGTTATGATAAAAAATACAAAAGTTACAAAACCATAGCGGATTGGGATTCTAATACAGCAGAAACAATCCGTAGATATTGTGACAAACAAGAAAAAAATTTTGAACAATGGCGACAGAAAGCATCTAAAAGTGCTGAATACAAGGACTTTATTAACCTATTAAGGATTCAACAAACGAAAAATATTTCAACAAACTCATATGAATATTAAAATGATAACAAAGTCAAAATATAATTAATGGCTTCATCTTGCTTTTGGGGATTTATAAGATATTTTCAAAAAATTGACAGCAAATAAAAAATATAACATTTCTATATTTTTTATTTATAATATAAAACATATTTACTGCGACAATAATACAAAATGACATATTCACAAAAACTTCATGTAAAGCAACCCTATTTTGACATGATAGCTACGGGCACAAAAGACATAGAGTGCCGTTTATATGACGAAAAACGCCGTCAGATTAAATTGGGTGACATACTTCTATTTCACAACGAAGATAAAATTATTTATCGAAAAGTGGCAGGTTTACTGATTGCACGTGATTTTGAAAAGTTATTTGATTTAATTGACGCAAAACGTGCCGGTTTAAATGATACCCGAACAGCAATTACCACCATGCAAAAATTTTATAATTTGCAATCCCAGTCAGAATTTGGTGTTGTCGGTATAGTACTAGAAAAATAAAAGATATAAAGCCCCTATTAAATTCATCTTGGTATAATAATAAATGACGAAAAAATTATATCATATTTCTATACGAAACTTATTAATAGCCAAATATCAAACCCTGTGGCACATACAAAATCGGACAAAACACATACACCACACAATAAGAAACAGGGAAAAACAGGGAATTTTTGCAAAAAACGGGTATTTTGACCAAAATTCACACAACCAGCACTAGAACATACCTGCAGTTTTCTAAGCACTTGCGCTCTACCCGCCCCAAAATTCCCTACAAAAACAACAGGGAATTTTTTGGACTATATCAGGGAACAACAACATAGTTTGTATACAGAATATTTTTATTTTTCGACCAAGGACAAAAGTGTCTTCATTATCGATGAATTGCTTGAAAAGAAAGGAAGACCCAACTCTGATTCAACTTGCTCAATTAAATGCGCTGTGGCAAAATTGGTACAGCATACACAAA
>CASEJM010000030.1 GCA_949288265.1 uncultured Pseudomonadota bacterium
AAGCTTTTGGTGCGGATAAGAGGATTTGAACCTCCAAGGTATTAACTACCACTAGTACCTGAAACTAGCGCGTCTACCAATTCCGCCATATCCGCAAGCTATTAAACGATTGATTATATTATCTTATGTTTATTCGTTTTGCAACAAGAAAATCAATTCTTTTTCATTAATAAAGGAATAATATTTCATTAACATAATTATAAAAGTACTTGCCCTGATTTTTGCAATTTTGCTAATATTTAATAAGAGATGAAAAAAATTCTATCTTTTATAAGCATATGCGTTATATGCATTGGTTTTGCCAATGCTGCTGTTCGTGATGAAAATGCTACGAATCGTCAGACAGGGACGACACAAAGCCAAACAAACAATGCCGCACGTACTGCATTAACAAAAGCGGTTGCCACCCGTCCCACTACATCTCGCACATCGGCAAACACAACCCAAAGCATAGTGCAGCGAACTGCTTCAAGCTCTTCTAAAACAGATGACAATACTATACGCAGTACGACTGCACGCACTGCGCAATCACAACCTACGACCAGCACCTCACCGCGAACAGAATCAACTATATCCAGAAGTACAACGGCACGAAGTACTTCATCAGAAAATTCACAAACAACCCCGACGTCTATCTCGCGTGCCGCAATAAGTTTAGTATCTGACATAGTATCTGGAACTCGTACTGGTGCAGAATACGAACAATGCAAAAACGCTTATTTTAATTGCATGGACCAATTCTGCCAATTAAAGAACGACGATTATCGTCGCTGCTCATGCAGCAACCGCGTTTTTAACCTAGAAGAAATTCGCGACGTCATGCAAGATGCCACGGATCAATTAACTGTATTTACTGAAAATCTGGATGTTGTCGGAATGACCGCCGCCCAAGCAACAGCTATGAAAACCGCTACAGAAGGCGAAAACGCGCTAACTGCCGATACATCTGCTTCTAAGCAATTATTACAAGCTATTATGAATTCAATACGTGGCGAAGACTCTACAGTTTCTGGTAAATATTCTGATTTAAACAGTATAACTTTGGCTTTTGACACAGCAAACGCTTTTGGGACGGCTGATTCTGGTCAAATAATAGCTTCTTATAACGGTCAAAACCTATATAATGCCGTATATCCACAATGTCGTTCAGCCGTTAAAGCGGACTGTACCGATGCGCAACTACAACGTGCGATTACAGCATATCTGATGGCAATCGAACAAGACTGTAACGCAGTAGAATCTGCCATAGAAAATCGACAAAAAGAAATGAAATCTGCCGTACGAGAAAGCAATGCTTTATTAGATTTAGCACGTGTAGAAAATCGTAAAAACCATAACTCTAGCAACATGGCTCAATGTCTAACAGAAGTAGAAAACGCGGTTCTTAGTGAAGAAGTTTGCGGATCTGGTTATCATAAATGTTTAGACAACGGTGAATTTATAGACGTGTCAACAGGGGCACCCATTGCTGGCGTTGAAGATTTCTACGAATTGGGTAACTTACTAAAATTTGCTGACGGCATTGACGCCGCCGATCAAAAATTATCAAAAGTCACCTATAATCGAACTTTCGTTAAAAATTTTGAGAAAAAAGTAAAAAAGTTTGCGGAACCCGCGCTTGATAAATGTACAGAAATCGCCGACACAGTCTGGGAAGAATATCTAGACAAAGCGATGCTTGATATATACTATGCTCAACAGTCAAAAGTAAAAGAAATAAAACAGGGCTGTTTTGACTTTGTGTCGGCTTGCTATATGAACGGTGAAGCAGCCTTAACGGCGGCAATGGCCGAACTAACTGGTGATGATACAGTGATACTTCAGCCAGATAAAGTTACACTTTCCACAGAAATGTGTACGGATTACATAAATTCTTGCAATATGATGTTTTATGACGAAACGGATGGTCAAAACATAATTGTCGATTACATAAACAACCGCCAAGACACAGATACTTTGACTGCATGTCGCGCGGTTGTAAAACAGTGCTTTGATAAATTTGGCGGTCAAAACTACGAAAACTTTTATTATCCATACAGCGGTTTATTTACGACGGGTGAAGCGTTGGAATGGTTTACTTTATACGAATACGATGAAAATGGTAACCCTATAAAAACCGAACCGGTTTCCAAGTGCGCGAAACAATTAAAAGATATAGATTCATGTAATTCTGAAGACATCATAGTTGCGGCATTTGGTGGTTTTGACGTTATAAACGCTGACAAAGGCGTGTATAACAACGAAACTGTTTTCTACTTTAATCATAATGGCGCATATAAAAAGAACGGTGGCGAAGGTAAGCATAGAAAATATGGTTTATTAAATTCAAATACCACTACCGCTGGCGAACGTGATGATTTTAACGGTCTTTCAGAAGCACGTTTGTTATCACATCATACACCGCGTCCAACAGGCGTAGCAACCGAAGTATACAACCAAATCGTAGATACTTTATCAACGCAATGTATGAATGTACAAGGGCGCTTTATTGAATTACAATTTATTAAAAGCGGTGAAGAAAACAAGGGATTATATAAAGAAAGCTCTCTATGCGAAGCAACGTTTACTAACTCAATCGAGTACGGTGGCGGACAACTATCTGGAATTTCGCTTCCAGACGAAATATCGTCTAATCTTGTTGCCTTATACGCAATCGGGGAAAATGAAAACATGTGTCCAAGAGACTACGATTTGAATGTTGACACTCAATCCTGGGGCGCATGCTTATGTTGGGAAAACGGTGGTCGTCGCAGCAAATGGGGCAAAAGCCCAAAATGCATCGCAGGAGTACCTGTTACATCTCTTTCTGCAGATATAAAAGAAATAAATGATGTTAAATGTGATCTTAAGGTACACACACTGTTTGAAGCAACTGCAGAAAAGCCCATACCAACAATAACAGATTGGTGCACAATTACTCCAAGCACAAGCAACCAAGTTTGCCCGCTTGGAGGTAAGGAAAAAAATGGTGTATGTATATCGACCGATGGTAAAGAATTAAAGAATCTACCAGAAGGTTTGGGTATCTAATAAAAAAGACCGAGTTATCGGTCTTTTTTTAATTCTAATATTTATACTAATTTTCTTAAAGAATTTGCAATTAACGCAGCGGGCGTTCCTTCTTTACGTAACCACATATCATCAGCTTCTTTTAAACGACTAATCATCTTATCTCGTACAGAAGGTATAGTAAGCTGTTGAATCTCATTTAAAACATTATCTACATTTGCCTCTTCGCCTAAATATTCTGGATATACACAGCTATTTAATAAGATATTTACAAGTGATACCCATTTTATATGAATTAGTATATGCGCGAACCACAAAGTTATCGGATTCATTTTATAAACAACTATAGTGGGTATATGCAGCATCGCCAATTCTGCTGAAACTGTACCACTTGCAACAATTGCGATATATGTTTTTGAATAAAGTTCATATCTTTTATCTGAAGAAACTAATTCTGGTTTTACAGTCCATTTTTTTACGCAATTACTGACATAATCAGCGGTTGTTTCCACCGTTGGAATTACAAATTTATAATTTCTATAACCATTTGCCACTAATTGATGTACAACATCATGAAACAATGGCATTAAGCGTTTAACCTCAGACATTCTACTACCTGGTACCAAAGTTATAATTTTTTCGTTTAAATCTGTTTTATGCATTCCTTTTTTTCCTATCAAACCATCTGCAATAGGATGACCAACTGCAACAGTATCTAACCCATACTTAGTAAAATAGGGGACTTCAAAATCAAAGAACGCATATAATTTATCGAAAATACGAGCATATTTTTTTGCGCGACCAGAGCGCCATGCCCAAACCTGAGGCGCAACCACATGGTGAAATTTCAACCCTTTATCAATAAGATTATGGCCAGCCTCGGACTTTCTAACTTGTTTTATTACATTCTTAGCGAAACCAGGAGCATCAATAGTTAAAACAATATCTGGACGACTTTTTATTATTGCGTCGGCCGTCTGCCTTATACGCCCCGTTAAAGTTTTTAAATGTCCCAGAACCTCTACAATTCCCATGACAGCCAAATCCCCCATTGGAAACAGGGATTCTAACCCTTCGGCAATCATATTTTCACCACCAATGCCAATAAATTCGACATCTGGCATTTCACGCATTATGCGAGCACCTAATACATCACCGGAAACTTCACCAGCAATTATAAAAATACGAATTTTTTTATTCTGCATTTTTAGAAGTACCAATACCGCGCTTTGAACGATTTTCAATAAAATCTATTGCGTCCATCGCATATTTATTATTTTTTACTTCCTTACGCACACGTGCCAAACGCTCAGAAACCGTACCATCTGCATCACGGAAAACAGCAGAATATACATTATGAATTGCGTGCATGTCTTCATTAGTAAAACCATGTCTCATCAAACCTACGCGGTTAATCGTACGATATACCGCTCGAGGGCTGCCATCATAAATAGCATATGGCAAAACATCATTACCAACCCCCGACATACCACCGATAAACGCGTTTCTACCTATACGAGCAAACTGTAGAACCATTACCCCACCAGACAAAATTGCATAATCTTCTACTTCCACATGACCCGCAACCTGAACAAGATTAGACATAACAACACTATTACCAATTTTACAATCATGTCCTACATGTGCATTTACCATAATCTGACAATCATCCCCAATTACTGTACCATCTGATGCAGGTGTTCCAGAATGAATTGTAACATATTCACGAATTTTGCAACGTTTTCCTATACGCAATCCAGTCATTGTAGCTTCATCTTGCCATTTTAAATCTTGGCTCATAACCCCAAGAACCGCGAAAGGGTAAACTATTGAATCATCACCAATAGATGTCTTTCCATCAATTACTACGTTTGAAACTAACTCCACCCGATCACCAAGAACCACATTAGGTCCTACGATGCAGAATGGTCCTATCTTACAATCAGCGCCCAAAACGGCGCCTTCGTGTATTATTGCTGTTGGGTGTATCATATCATTTAGGCCTATATTTTTCTTTCTTTTCGCCTAAGATGATACATTATATGCATATAAATTTGTATTCAATAAATATAACAAATTATAACAGGAATTTTAGCTGATGCCAGACGTTTCCACGCGGCAAACTTATCCAGTATAATATTCCCATTGCTGTAATAACCGGCATGGTGGTAACAATTCCGAATAAACCCAATAAAATTGCAAACAACTTCTCATCCAGATGTTCAGGCATTGTTTCTGCATGCTTTATTGATAAATAGAATGATATAAAAAACATTACAGTCATTCCTAAGAATACAGGAACGGATTCTGTCAAAATGAACAAAGCCATACACAATATAGTCAAGAAACGTAAAAGCCATTTTATTTTTACAAATACACTATGACGTATAAAGCTGCGTGGTTTTATATTACGAATAGCAAGTATTGCAGCAATTACCAGCGCAATAAAAATTAAAAACAATAAATGTATCGGTGTCAAAGCCCCCAACTGCCCAAATCTGAAAAATTCCGGTTGCATTAACATTGCAATTGTAGTTGCGAAAATGATAAGTAAAGTTCCTGCGATTGGTCGCATTTCATTATTAGCAATTCTTCCGAAAAACAAACCGGCAACGAACGCTGTAATCTGCAATATTGGTCCCCACCAAGCATGTATATCAGACAAACCTACGGCAGATAATATAATAAGCCACGAACATATGATACTAAATTTTTGTGAACGTGTTTTTCCGCGAACACTTGGTATTTTTAGCTGTTTCCAATTAGAACCAATAAAAATCGAAGCAACAAAAACTATTGCTGCAATCATAAAAGGCAAAACAGTTGCGTTATCTCGCAACACGTTATAATTTCCACCAAAAACAATAAGCCAAATTAAAGTTAAGATTACTGTAAAAAGAGAAATTCGCGACTTTATGTTACGATTAGTCCAACCTATACGTTCCATAAAACTTTCACCGCAAAAATATACCATAACGAACAGCGGTAACGCTAAAACCGCCCACCAAAAAAAAGCAGGTGATACCAACGCAGCATTATTAAACGCACTTACTGCACTTTGAACGATCATTGTACTATCAAACATAAACTTGCCTTTTTGTTTTGATGAATTATTATATAGCTATGTCACAAAAACAAGAAATTTTTACCATGATGGGTGGGCGCGTTCATATGTTACGCGGAAGATATAACCCAACTTCAGACGCAGTATGGTTGGCTGCTTTTGCCCCAAAACACAAACGAACTGTATTAGATGTAGGAATAGGTACTGGGGGGGTAGGGCTTTGCATAATGGCAAACGACGACAAAATTCAGCTAACTGGTATAGATGCATCAGTAGAAATGCTGGAAGAATGCGCAAAAAACGCTGATTTAAACGATAGAAGCATAGAACTAATAAATGCCGACATTCTATCGTGGCGTACTTCACGTACATTTGATCTTGTTATTACGAACCCTCCGTATTTTCGCGGTACACCGGCCAAGCATAATGCCCATCATAACGCAGACCTAAAGTTATGGGTACGTCGTTGTGTCGCACGTGTTCGCCCAATGGGGTACTTTTGTATAATAGTGTCCGCCGAACGTATTGCCGATGTAATTACTGAAATGCATACGCACTGCGGTGACATAACAATATTACCTTTATTTGGCGCAAAAAATACAGCTGAGAGAGTCTTATTGAAAGGTCGCCTAGGAACTAAGGGTGGAACAACCTTATATAAAGGGCTACCTATGAATTACGAACCTGTTTTACGTGACGGCTTGACTATTGAAGATAGTTTGGCTACCCTAGGATGGATATGATAAACTTTATAACAAGACATTTTACATCTTTATGGGCGTTTATAACGTCACCATTTCGTGCGTTATGGCGAATAATATGTCGCATATTTCCACCACGTGAATTTACGGTTATGGACACTCCGCGGGGTAACGTATACACTTTCCGTCAAAGCAGTTTTTGGCGTTTCACTAAATTCTGTGGCAAAGTAGGTTTGATAGTATGGGCAACTTGGTCAACGTATGTTTTTGTATATCATCGCCCCTTATTACAAAAAAGGACTCAAGAACTATCAGAAGCTCGCGCATTACACGACCGGCAAATGACGGATTTACAAACTTATTTAAAGAAATACAACGAACTTGCACGCGACTTAAATGTAATTGATGATAAAATATTAAATACAAAAAATCTAAGTGACGAAAAGAAAGAAGAATTAATAAATAGTCGCTTAAAAACTTGGGGTGAACTTGACTTTTTACGTACTCGCATAACAGAAATGTTTACGAACGAAGATTATACCGCAGAATATACAAAACTATCAGAATTATCTGCGGAATTTGAATTAACTCGCGCAGAAAACGAATCCTTAAAGAAAAGTAATGCTCAATTAATTGAATCAATGCAAGAAATTGTTACAGCAGATGTAAAGCTTTTTGATGTGGTATCTAAATTGGCTTCTGATAACATAGATGAATTGCGTGATAATATGAAAAATATAAGCAGCACAATCGCATCATTAGGTTTAACACAAAATAAACTGGTACAAAGCGCAAATAAATTCTCGAACCCACTTGTAGGTTCTGTATTCAGCCCGATAGAATTTGATAAAGATATGGACCCAAAGTATCAGAAACTTGCTGACGATTTAGAATTATGGAATGGGTTAACAAAACTAAATAAAATTTTACCGCTGGGTGCACCAGTAGAAAAGATGCGTATAACTTCTAATTTTGGCACACGCGAAGACCCTTTCACTGGTGAACAAAAGCGCCATCGCGGTATTGATTTTGCCGGCAAAATAGGAACAGAACTTATGGCAGTTGCCCCTGGTCGCGTTGTTTCTGCTGGTGAACGCGTTGGTTACGGGACAACTGTTGAAATTGATCATGGACTAGGTTTTACAACTTTATACGCCCACTTATCACAGATAAGCGTTGCGCGTGGTGACTGGGTACGCCCAGGGACTGTAATTGGTCTTGCTGGCTCTACGGGGCGTTCAACGGGACCGCATTTACACTACGAAATTCGGTATAAGGGTGTTCCTTTTGACCCCGTAAAATTTGTAAAGGAATAAAAAATGTTGGCATTTACAAACGCAAATGAAAAAACATCACCGACAATTATCGGCGCAGGCTGTAAATTAACAGGTGACATAAAAACAGACCATACCGTACAAATTCACGGTCACGTTGTGGGAAACATAACAGCCGAAACGGTTGTCATTGGTCGTGGTGGTAAAGTCATAGGAAAAGTAACCGCAACTAATTTATTTTTACATGGTACATTGGATGGTCCTGCCATTGTAAGTATTGCAAATGTATTCAGTAACGCTCAAATGACTGGTACATTATCATATTTCACATTAAACATTACCGGAAATACAGGTTTGGAATGCAAATTGGCAAAAAGGAAGGATAAAAAAAATGAATAAAACCATATCTAAAATATATATTGCATCCGATCATCGTGGAGTAGGGGTAAAATTATATTTAATAGAAATGCTTAGTGCCGTTGGTTATACCATAGTCAACTTAGGAACGGACGATATTAATACACCCGTTGATTTTCCTGACGTTGCGAAAACGCTTGCAGATGCAATGAATGATGACGAAAAGGCAAGGGGGATTTTAATTTGTGGCACTGGTGCCGGAATGCAGATAGCCGCAAATCGCTATCGCCACATTCGGGCGTCTCGCTGTGACAGACCCGACCAAGCCCGTGACGATAGATTTCACGATGATATAAACGTGCTGGCACTGGCTGCGGACGACCTGGATATAGAAGTATCGTTTTTAATTGCACAAGCTTTTTTAGAAAGTCCATTTGATGCGATTGAACGAAGAATTCGTAGAATTAAAAAAATTTCTTAATAAAAAACGCCCAATTGGGCGTTTTTTATTTTTTTATAACAAAGTTCACTAACTTATTTGGCACTATAATCGTCTTTACAATTTCTGCACCTTCTAACTTACGCGCTGCAACCGCTTTAGCCATCTCGGTAAGTTCTTCGTTAGTGGCATTAACACCAATCTGGAAATCTGCCGCGCGCTTTCCGTTTACAGAAACGACTATCGTCATATCTGCTTTTACCAACTTTGCCGCATCATATGTTGGCCATGGTTGAAATACTAACATTTCTTTATGACCCAACTTTTCCCAGATTTCTTCCGTCATATGTGGTGCAAACGGATTCAGCATTTGAACCAGCACTTCATATGCATGTCGTGGCATTTTACCGCTAAACGCGTTTATAAACTCCATCATGGCAGAAATTGCGGTGTTAAAGCGCATATTTTCTAAACGTTCTGTCATATCAGCAATCAACTGATGAACAAGACGTTCTTGTTCTGCCGCCATCGGTTCATCGGTTAAATTGTCTGCCATATTTTCCACACGTTTCAAGAAACGTTGAACACCCGCCAGCGCACCTTCGGACCAGTTTACATTTGTATCCCATGGTCCTAAGGAAAGAACCGTCGTACGCGCCGCGTCTGCACCAATTTCGGCAACCTTTTCATCAACTTGGAACCCATTACCTGCTGACTTCGACATCTTTTTACCGTCGGCCCCCATCAGCAAACCATTAGTTGTTCTTTTCTTATATGGTTCAACCGTGTTTACAAAACCCAAATCATACAATGCTTTATGCCAAAAACGCGAATAAATCAGATGACGGGTATTATGCTCGTTTCCGCCATTATAATGATCTACTGGCATCCACTTTTCCATCTGTTCGCGAGAACAGAATTCTTTATCATTACGTGGGTCCAAATATCTCATATAATACCAAGAAGATCCCGCCCACTGTGGCATGGTATCTGTTTCACGGCGCGCAGCCCCACCGCAACAGGGGCAGGTGGTATTTACCCAATCTGTTGCACGCGCCAATGGACTTTCACCATCTTCTGTTGGTTGATATTCTTCCATATAAGGCTGCATCAACGGTAACTCAGATTCTGGTACTGGCACCCAACCACACTTTTCACAATACACTAATGGGATAGGCTCGCCCCAGTACATCTGACGCGAAAATCCCCAATCACTCATTCTAAAACGAGTTTTTGGACATGCAAACCCACGTTCTTCGCCATATTTAATCGCTGCGGAAATCGCATCAACCTTATTCATGCCATCCATAAACCCGGAATTGATATGTTCACCATCACCTTCCCAAACTTTATCTGGTTCGCCACCTGAAATTACAGGAATGATTTTAATGCCAAACTTTTTTGCAAAGTCCCAATCGCGTTCATCATGCGCAGGCACCGCCATAATCGTACCATGTGCATAATTTACTAATACATAGTCCGCAACGAAAACAGGTATCTCGTCCCCAGTATAAGGATTCTTTGCCATTATACCGCCCAGTTTAACACCTGTTTTTTCTTTGGTAACATCTGTACGGTCAAATTCAGACTTAGCAGCAGACTCTTTTATATAATTACGAACTTCATCTGCATTTGTAATTTTTCCTTCGTCCAACCACTTTGCTAATAACTTATGTTCCGGCGCAATGGCACAGAAGGTAACACCGAAAATGGTATCAGGGCGGGTAGTATAAACAGTCATCTTATCTTCACCCACCATAAAGTCCACATCAGCACCAGTTGACTTTCCAATCCAGTTTATCTGGTCACGCTTTACCCGTTCTGGATAATCCACAAACTTCAAATCGTCCAGTAAACGCTGTGCATATTTTGTAATTGCCAGATTCCACTGCATTTTTTCACGAATTTCAACCTGACCATGACAACGATTGCACTTGCCGTCTTCCAATTCTTCGTTTGTTAAAGTCGTACGACAGTGCGGACACCAATTCATCGGCAACATGGATTTATATGCTAAACCGGCTTTAAAGAACTGGATAAACATCCATTGCGTCCACTTTATATATTCTGGGTCAGAAGTTGCTACTTGAGATTTCAAATCAATCGACCACCCCATTTCAATCATACTTTTAGTAAATTTCTGTACCAAATCTTTTACAACGACAGAAGGGTGCTTACCAATTTTTGTAGCGAACGCTTCAGCAGAAATACCCAACGAGTCAAAACCCATAGGATACAAAACATCATACCCCTGCATACGACGAAAACGCGCCATAACATCACCACCAGAATAAATCAACATATGGCCACCAGTCAACCCCTTACCAGAAGGAAAGGGAAACTCTGCCAACATATAGAACGGCTTTTTACTGCCATCGTTTTTCGGTGTAAAAACCCCAGCATCTTTCCAACGCTGTTGCCATTTGGTTTCACGATCGTGAATTTTCTTTATATCATCTGCCATTTTTTAGTACCTATTTTAAAAATATTATAAACTGAGAAAATTTTATACATAAACCTTGATAAATTCAAGTCATTTCAGAATTCTATTGCGCCGCGCGGCGTAAGTACGCAAGGTATTCCGTATTACCACTGCCACCCTTGATGGGTGATTCAGTTATACCTAATTGATTATAGCCGTTTTTTTCAAAGTTTTGAATTACATTTTTTACTGCGTTTTCGCGCTCAATTTCACTTTTTATAACGCCCCCAGCACGAGCTGCAACCGCACGAGAAACCTCAAATTGCGGTTTAATCAATGCAATTATTTGTGGGGTATTCCATTTTAACAGCGCTTCTATAATATTAGTTAGCGAAATAAACGAAACATCAATAACAACTAAATCAACCGGCTCAATAGGTTCTAAATCACGAATATCTGTTTGTTCTAATGATATGACCCTGGAATCATTTTTTAAATCATCAATCAATTGATTGGTACCGACATCAACCGCAATTACACGTTTCGCGCCATGCGCTAATAAAACCTCTGTGAAACCACCTGTACTGGCCCCGACATCCAAACAAACATAACCAGACGGATTTACATTAAAAATCTCCAGAGCGCGAGCCAACTTTAAACTGCCACGACCAGAAGAATAGGGCAATAATCCCCCTGTCATAGTATCAGTATCAACGACATGCTGACTTGGTTTCTGGGCAATCTTATCATTTACTTTAACCAGACCAGATTTAATCGCCGCCACCGCCTTGGCACGTGTCGGATAAATTCCTCTATTAACTAATTCTTGATCTAATCTCATATAATGGAACTTTATATTCATTTTCACGCAAAATCAACTTATGTTTTCTATATAAAAAATAAGAAAACAGTGCCACCAAAAAAACACAAATAAAAAACTAATAAATAACTTTATTTTTTATAAATAATTACTGGAATTTAAGAAATTTTTTTATTTTTTTAATGCGCAAACATTTATAAATTTACGGTTAAAAAATATAAGAAACAAACATCACAAAGCCATACCACCAACAATCAACCTCAAAAAAGCGCCCAAAAATACACAAAATAATACGCATAAAAACATTAAAAAACAACAAGATATAGATAATATTTAATAAATAAATTCAATATATAGTAAAAAACCACTAAAAACCGCAAAAATCCAGCATTTTTTGTACAACTTTATAAAAAATGGCCGTAATAGGGAGGGACCAAGTCAGACGAACAAAAAGTCTAAAAAACAAATATCAAAAACCACACAATTTACAACATTTACATAATTACAAACAAATATATGCATAAACAAATGATTATCATGTGATAGTAAAAAAATAAATTAACTTCGCCAGACTAAAAAAATACAAACAAAATTTATTTTTTAATAGTTAACGCAACACAAAAAGACAGCCCATCAAATTGACATAAAACGCCCCAAACAAAATACCAAACTATACATAATATACATTATGCGCCCAAACAATATCTGCTGCCCCGCGGCTTAAAGCATACAATTCTTTGTTTGAACTATTTGTCTATCTCGCGGCACTAATACCACCCCACTACATACTACCAAACAAATCTAAAACGAGATATATTTTATCATAAATTTTAATGGCTTTAAACAAAAACTATTGCTTACTTATAACCGCAAATTTTTAGCATATTATTTTTATATAAAAATCACTAGAAAATGCATCAAACCTGCCCCAAAAACCTGCCCGGTTTTTATTTCTATTTTTTATTAAACAAATCTTAAAATATAATATTAATATATGAAACTAATTTCCTGTTTATACAAAATATATTTAATCTCTACTGATTGTAAAAAATATATGTAAAAGGGGTCAAAATTGACCCCAAAAATCAAATAAAAAGCAAAAATATCTTTATCTAGAAGCCTTAGTAAATTTAGCGATTTTACTTGCCTTGTTTTTTGCTATCTTTGTTATTTTTTTCAAACTTTTCTCTAAATCACTAGATTGTTCTTTCGGTGTTTTCTCGGGTTTAACCGCCGAGCAACAATTTGGACATTTTGAAGCTGCGACATTTATTTTAGATTTGCAATACGGACATTCGCGGGTCACCATCTTATTTACACGAACTTTATTCATTATTCTTACCAATAAAAATACAGCAAACATAGTAACAAAGAAACTAACAACCGTATTTAAAAACAAGCCTATATTCATAGTTGCGGCACCTGCTGCTTGTGCCTCTGCAATTGTGTTGTAATGAACACCAGGTTCACCGCCAGATAAAACGATAAAAAATTGAGAAAAATCAATATTTCCCAAAACCATTCCTATTGGTGGCATAATCACGTCTTTTACCAAAGAATTCACCATACTTGTCATAACGCTACCGACGATGATACCAACCGCCATATCAATCGCACTGCCACGCTCTATGAACGCACGAAATTCATTAAAGAATTTGTTTTTAGCCATTTTTTTTATCCTTTTGATATTCTTTTACAGCGTTAACAACTTTTTCCAAAGTTTTTCTTAAACTTTCGTCTTTTGTTTCTACAGTTATATCGGCCTCTGCATAAATATTATATCTTTCTTCAATAAGTTGAGCCAAAATTTTACGGCTATCGGCATGCAAAAGTTGCGGTCTTGTATCTCGAAAGTTCGTACGCTTAACCAACAAATCTAAATCGGCCTTTAACCATATAGACAAAGCATTTTTTAATACTATTTCTCGAACCTCAGGAGTAATAAAAGCCCCCTCTCCTGTAGAAATGACTTTTAAACTTGGTGGTGTATTAAAAATTCGTGAAATTACTCGCTGTTCTGCCCGGCGAAACTCGCCTTCTCCGTACAAAGAAAAAATATCTACAACGCTACAGCCTGCAGCCGCTTCAATTTCTTTATCGGAATCCACAAAGGGTATCCCCAGCCGTCGTGCTAATGCGCGCCCCACACTGGTCTTACCCGCCCCCATCAGTCCAACCATTACTATAGGTCTATTAAGTTCTAAATTTTCTTTCATAATGACGAATTTTAATAAAAAAAGACGTAACAAACAATAAAAAAGACCATTTTTATTGAAAATGATTATTTTGATATTACTATAAACATAATTAACCAAGGATTTATAAATTATGAAAAATATTTTAGATGACCAAGTAGCAATAGTAACTGGGGCCACAGGTGGTATTGGTTCAAAAATAGCAAAAGAATTATATGACCTAGGTGCAAAACTGGTGTTAACAGGAAGAAATATTTATAAATTAAATAAGTTAAAAGAAGAACTTATAATAAACGGTCATAAAAACGAAGATTATTATAGCATACGTTGTGTATCCTCTGATTTAAAAGACGCCAAAACAAGCGATTTAATAACTGAGAACGCCATTTCAGCCTTTGGTCGCATAGATATTTTAGTTAATAATGCTGCCATGACTGATGCAAGACTATTCCTAAAAACGGACGTCGATTTCATGAATGAAATGTTAGAAATAAATTTTTTAAAACCTGTGCAACTTATGCAAAAAACAATTCCTTATATGATACAAAATAAATACGGTCGTATAATTAACATAACATCTCTTGCAAGCACTATGGGTAACGAAGGCATGAGTGCATACGCGGCCAGCAAAGCTGCGTTAGAATCAATATCAAAAGTTGCCGCAACGGAATACGCACGTCGCGGAATAACGATAAATTGTATCGCTCCTGGTTTAATTGACACGAATGCTTTAGGCAAAGTTTCCAAAAGTAATAAAGAATTTATACAAAAACAAATACCAACACAACGATATGGAACTCCGGAAGAAATTGCGGGCTTGGTTGGTTTTTTAGCTTCAAAAAAAGCAAGTTATATCAATGGACAAACGATACATGTAAATGGTGGTTTATATAGATAATATTTTATCGTAAATAAAAACCATATTTTGTTTTTTGAAACAGGAAAAAATATGCTATAATATTTATGATAATAAAATAAATAGCATAAAGAGAGAGAGATGAAAAAAATATCACTGCTAACATTATGTTTGTTTATATTACCATTTAACGGCGTATTTGCTGCAACTGGGTCTCATGTATATGCGAACACCTTTACAACAAACAACATAACGGCATTTCAGCATTCTATAATGACCACTGCAATGCAAACCTTTGAAGGTACGGCGGCGGCGGCACTTGGTGGTCGTGCCCGATTGGTAAGTCATTCAGATGATTCTAAATATTTATATGGTACAACACCAATGTACGGACGGCCTAAATTATACGGCGAATATGGTGATGAAGGAAAAAGCACGGAAATACAAACAGGTCATAATGGCGGAGATGTAATTACAGAAATTGATACAGACAAAGATCCCCGCCCTGTTTTAAATAGTACATGGTTAACTTGGCAACATTTTGACGATGAAGTTAAATTCAAAGGTTATGATGAGTTAAATACCGATACAGATATAATAATGTTTGGAATTGCAGGAGGAGAGGCTCAACGTGGTATCGGAATATCAGAATGGGGTGTATTTGGTGGTTACATAGGCGGTGATCAGAAAAACGAATTTATAAATATTAATGAAAACGGTGGATATATAGGTTTATACACGGGATACAACATTCAGAAATTTAATTTATCTTTTGCTGTAAATGCTGGTGCGTTATACAACAATGCAGAACATGAAAACGGCGGCGATGAATTTGCAAATATGTGGGCTGGTGCGGCATTAAACGCCACTTATAATATCGCATTAGATGATAGTTTTACCATACAACCTGGTGTTTATGCTGGTTATACGTGGATTGGTTCTGCAAATTACATATCTGCATCTAATGATTACATCGCAAATAAAAACTTTAATACTTTTGAGGTTGCCCCCGAAATAAAAGCCATAAAGCATATTGCAAAGGGATGGTTTGGGACGCTAAACTTTAAATACGCATTTATGATGGGACCAGACGGAGACGTTGTTGTAAATGGTATTCAATTAGAAAATCTGGATACGCGAGATTATGCAGAATATGGTATCGGTATAGAAAAATCAATTGACCGCTTTAACGTTGCGTTAAACATCAATCGGCGCGATGGTGGTCGGGCTGGTTGGAACGGCGGGTTCAATTTAAAATATATATTTTAAATTAATTTAAACTTGCTAAACGTTCAAGCTGGTCTGCGGTAATTAATGCATCGATCATTTCATCCAAAGCAGCCCCACCAGCTAAGATGTCATCAAGTTTGTATAAAGTTAACTTTATACGATGGTCTGTCACACGCTGCTCTGGGAAATTATAAGTTCTTATTTTTTCGCTTCGATCACCAGACCCTACCATCGTTTTACGCGAAGCATTACTTGCATTTACCTGCGCTTCGCGTTGCATTTCATATAACTTAGAGCGCAAGACCGACATAGCCGCAATTTTATTCTGAATCTGACTACGTTCATTTTGGCATGTGACAACTATTCCCGTTGGGAAATGCGTAATACGAACAGCACTATCCGTCTTATTTACATGCTGACCACCTGCCCCAGACGCGCGAAAGACATCAATTCTAATATCTTTTTCATCTATAACAACGTCAATATCTTTTGCTTCGGGCATAACAGCAACTGATGCTGCACTGGTATGAATACGTCCACCCGCTTCCGTTTCAGGAACGCGCTGGACACGATGAATTCCCGATTCGAATTTCATACGAGCATATGCACCAACACCATCAATTTTAAATATTATTTCTTTATATCCATGCAAGGAAGTTGGGTTTTCTTCAATAACCTCTACTTTCCAGCCTTTTCTTAAAGCATAAGATTTATATTGATTGTATAAATCACCAGCAAATAAAGCAGATTCTTCACCGCCAACACCTGCACGAATTTCCATTATAACGCTATTATCATCAGCTTCGTCACGCGGCAACAAAGCAATCTGTAATTTCTTTTCTACCTCTGGTAATTTATGGTTCAACTCTACCAACTGTTCAGACGCAATAGATTTCAGTTCGTCATCATGCAACAGTTCATTTGCATCGGAAATTCCCTGCTTTATCTGAAAATATTCAGTTATCAACGGTAAAATTTCCGAAAGCCTAGAATATTCTTTGGACAATTTTGTAAGTTCCACACCCTCAACAGCCCCAGAATTCATCTGAGTTTCTATTTCAGAAGCGCGTACTTGAATTTCTTTTAATTTATCGTCTATTACCATTTTTATTATCTCAACTTTAATAAATCCATAACGGCAGATAAATTTAAAGCTTTTTGTTCGCCATTTCTCATATCTTTTACTGACAACAATTTAGACTCTTTTTCTACGTCGCCTATGATGATGCTATAATCTGCCTTAATTTTATCTGAAAATTCTATCTGACTTTTAAACTTCTTATTTGCGTCTAAGTACGGCACCGCAACAATTCCTGCCGCACGCAAAGCGGCCAGAACTTCCATGGCATAAGGAACTTGCGCCTGCCCCATTACCAAAACAGCGGTACGAATTGGGTTTTCAAATTTAGATAAATCTATTTTATTCTCGTCAAGTAACGCAACCATTAAACGAGAAAAACCAACCGCAGCCCCCACACCGATAATTTTAGTTTTTGAAAATTTAGACGCTAAATCTTCATACCTACCACCACCACCAACTGCCCCCAGCTCAGGGAATTTATCTAAGAAAAATTCAAACACAATCCCCGTATAATACGCATGCCCACGCATAATACCCAAATCAATTTTTGCATTTTTAATTCCCATTGACTTTAAAAGATTCATAAAGTCATCCATTTCTTTTATGGCGGAATCTAATTCTGTACTTACCCCAGAAAAACTTTTATAACCGTCTGAAAATACTTTATTAATTTCCGTCGCGGCACTTTCACCAACAGTTTCTTGTAACCCCTCATAAAAATCAGAAATTTTATCTTTCTTATCAATTAATACAAAAACTGTTCGACTTTGTTCACTTGTTAACCCAAGGTTGGAAAACATGGCATTCCAGAATCTACGATTACCAACACGAATATTTACAGTACCTATAAACTCGGCAACTGATTCATACGCCTTTGCCAAAGTGGCAACTATTTCTGCATCATAATTTTCAGAAAGCGTATCTATGCCCATTATATCTAAATCCATCTGATAAAATTCACGATACCTACCCCGCTGTGGGCGTTCACCACGATAATTACGGGCAAACTGATACGCCCTAAAAGGGAAAGTTAAATCATTTAAATGCCCAGCAACATATCTAGATAAACCAACTGTTCCGTCATAGCGCAAACCCATTTTAGTGTCACCTTTCTGAAACAAAAACATCTGCGTTTCAATTTCATCCCAATTATCTTTATCAGTTAAAACCTCTGCTCTTTCAATAGCCGGCAAATCTAAATGTGCAAAACCTGCAGTTTTTAAAACCCGTTGCATACGCATTGCACATTCGTCAAAGCAACGTTGCTGTAACGGCAATAGTTCTATAAATCCAGATAAAGTTTTTGTAGGTTTTAATTCCATTTTTTTAATCCTGTTGTTTCACCGCCAGAGCTTTTCTGCGGTATTATCTTAATGTAAAATATTATATCATATGAAAAAATAAAACGCTATAAACAGTCGCCCTGACGGGCGTGATGGAAAGCAACAAAAAACACCTTTTCAACTATCATGCTTTTTATATTACCGAAAAATCTGCATTTTTCAAGCATTTATTAGAAATATTTATGTAATTCTGCGCCATTAAGATTCAACCAACGCTTTGCTCGTTCAACACCGAAACCATATAATTCAGAAACCTGCTTCCAGAAATCTGCAGAATGATTCATGTACTTTTGATGTGCTAATTCATGCATAACTACATACCGCATAATATCTGATGGCGCAAATGCCAAACGCCAAGAAAAAGACATCGTTCCACTGGTAGAACAACTACCCCAACGTGATGTCGTATCACGCACAGCAATTCTTTTCGGCCAGAATTCACGTGGTACTGTCCTAACCATTTGTTTTACTACGATCAAAAATTGAGACCTAATAAAATCCCTCACGCGCCGTTCAAACATATCTTCATCACCACCAACTATTAAAATCGCCCCACCTTCACCTTTCATAATGAATTTATTCGCGCGCATTCTTGCATCGTGTGTTATAAGAACTTTTCTTCCTAAAAACTCTAATTCATCACCTGGTTTAACACGTTTTTTTTGCGGTGCATTATTAAATATACGTTCACACCAGCCACGCTTCTGTTCCAAGAAACGCAATGCCGCACTGGACGGCGTTAACCAAGGTTTAGATATGTGTATTTCTCGCACTGGACGGGTTTTAGGACGTAAAGTTATATTACGCAACCCCCGTCTAGTAGTAATAACGATAGGGATTTTTTCTCCCGATGATAAAACGAAACATTTTTCTTCCATGTACCAGCTTAATTTTATTTAATTTTTTTTAAAATATCACGTACAATTATATCTACATCAAAACCAAAATGTTTATACACATCATCACCGGCACCAGACGTACCAAAAGAATCAATTCCGACAACTGCATCAGCAAATTCAAACCAAGGCGCGGTTGTTGCCGCTTCTATCGCCACAACGAAACCAGCTAGAATTTTACTTTTGTATTTTTCATCTTGATTTCTAAAGTCTGCGACAGATGGCATGCTAACCACCTGAACAGCATTTCCTAGCTTCTTTGCCACAGACACCGCCAAAGGAACTTCCGACCCAGTTGCAATTATTGTTACCCGCACTCGATTAGCCGCAGCCGGATAAATTATATATCCACCACGCGCAACATCCGCATTTTTCGGTGTAGAAATTTGCTCAATTTTCTGCCTGGATAAGACTATTACAGACGGGTGTGCGGTATCAGCAATTGCAGAATTCCACGCATACGCTACTTCTTCTCCGTTACACGGTCTATATATATTTATATTAGGAATTAAGCGCAAAGAAGGTAATTGTTCAACAGGTTGATGCGTCGGTCCATCTTCACCAACTGCGATACTATCATGCGTTAACACATATATAACTGGAAAACCAGACATTGCGGCCAATCTTATACTTGGACGCATATAATCACTAAACACTAAAAAAGTTGACACATACGGTCGCAAACCTGAGGCCGCCAACCCGTTTGCTATTGCCCCCATTGCATGTTCACGTACACCATAATTTATATAATTTCCTTTATATTTTGGTGGGATGATACTAATACTGGCCGCTGTTTTAACATTCGTATTTTTCCCCAAATCTGCGCTGCCACCTATCAAAGCCGCACCACCAGAAATCAAAGCCTGTAAATACATACCAGACATTTCACGCGTAGAAATAGCCTTATCATAAACTGGAATAGTAACACCATTTATCTTTATATCAGGCATATTTAAAACATACTTTGCAGTTGCTTCATTTGCGACTGTCGCCCATAATTCATCACCGTCTAAAGAAATATTTTTTTCAACCAGACGCATCATTTCCGAATCTCTTAACGCAAAACCATGTGCCGACGGTTTTCCCTCCAAACTTGAATTCAAACCTATAACTGTTTTTGCCGCAATGAAAGTAGGTGCCTTTTTTCCTGATGCTTTCTGTAAAACCCGATTAATTTTATTAAAGTCATTTCCTGGGACAGATGCAACGTTCCAACCTGCGGCTTTCATACGTTCTGGCATATTTATATCAGTTAATGCATTACCGTCAATGCTAATACCGTTATCATCCCAAACTAAAACTAAATTGTCTAATTGATAACGCCCAGCAAACGCAATCGCCTCTGAAGCAACACCTTCCATTAAATCACCATCGCTACAAAGGCAATAAATTATCCCGTCCGTACCGCGAATTTTTTCTGCCAACGCCATACCAACAGCATTACCAACCCCCTGCCCCAAAGGTCCTGTTGTTGCCATAACCCCATCAATACCAAATTCTGGATGCCCCGGCAACCCACCAAATTTTCTAAACGTTTCTAGACTACCAACGGAATAACCAGACAGCTTCAACACAGAATATAACAAAGCACTTCCATGCCCGGCAGATAAGACAAACTTATCGCGTCCACGACGTAAGAAATTCGCATAAATCGTAGTTATTATATCGGCCGCATCAAGAACAATACCAATATGCCCAGAACCCGCATTACGTATAGCATTCAACGCATGCGCGCGCACGGATTTAGACATTTCTTTCAATTGTTTGGCATCAAATCTCATTTTATGATATTATATCACAAAACAGGTTGAAAAAAATGTTAAAAATTTGGACAGATGGCAGTTGTTTAGGTAATCCTGGTCCTGGGGGCTGGGCATTTATTGCGACCAACGGAAAAGAAATTGCAGAACGTAGCGGTGGCGAATCAGATACTACGAATAATCGTATGGAACTTACTGCGGTAATAAAAGCCTTAACCGCGGCGAAAAAGCATGACGCGTTAGAGATTCATACCGATAGTCAATATGTAAAAAACGGAATGGAAAAATGGGTAAAGCAATGGAAAAACAATAATTGGAAAAATGCGGAAAAGAAACCTGTAAAAAATAAAGAACTATGGCAACAATTAGATGAACTTGCCCAAACTAAGAATATAACTTGGGTATGGGTAAAGGGACATGCAGGTCAAGAAATGAACGAACGATGCGATGAATTGGCACGAAACGCGGCAGAAACTTTCAAATAAAAAATACCGCCATAAAAGCGGTATTTTTTATTTTTTCTTAAAAGGATTATATTTATCTATATAGGATAAAGAATAACCCAAAAACATCCAATATATACAAATTCCTAGAACGCACAACCTATTAAATGCCAAACACCCATATTGCACTATAAAATAAGCTGTTAGTTCTTCACCTAAAACAAACAAAAAGCACCACACAACCCACAAAGAGAAAAAAATAATCTTATTTTTATTTGTTTTTTTATTTTTTTTCATTTTTTTGCCCCCTTTTTATCCTTTATACCCCAGCGCAACAATAAACATTTCAACGCTGTCTTTACGCGATGCCGGTGGTTTTATATGATGTACCGATTCGAATTTTTCTTTAATTTGCTTTAATAATTCACCTGTTGTGCCACCTGTAAAAGACTTTGCCACAAAAGCCCCCCCAGGTTTCAAAGCCCGTTTAGCAAAATCAAAAGCGTATTCTAATAATACCATTTGGCGTAAATGATCTGTTTTTTTATGCCCGACTGTATTGGGGGCCATATCAGACAAAACAACATCAACTGTTCCATGTTTTGCTTCGTCTTCCGGTAAATTTAACTTTTTAACCAACCAATCTAATGCCTCATCTGTTGTAAAGTCGCCTTGATAAAACTCTACATCAGGTATTGGTTTTATTTCTAATAAATCCATTGCAAAAACTTTGGACTTTGGAAATTCACGCATAACGTATTGCGTCCAAGAACCAGGTGCCGCCCCCAAATCAACAACAACTTGACCATTTTTTAAAAACTTAAAGCGTTCATTTATTTCAATCAACTTATACGCAGCACGTGCACGATACCCATCCTTGTGGGCCCGTGCAACATAAGGATCAGCTGCCTGACGTTGAATCCATGCTGCAGAAGACTTCTTTGATGCAATTTTTTTATTAATAATTTTCATATCATTTTATTTTTGTAGTCTTTTAGCTTGCTTCAAACGCTTATACAACATATCATGATAAAATTTTTCAGCGGCGTATCTAGGTCCACCATACATAATCCATAAACGCGTCGAATTCAAATCAAAAAAGAAATTACGGTTACCATGATACTTATATCGCACAGTCACATTATAACCAATCAAATGAAATTCCATTTCTTTTTTATTACTTCTGATAAATTCATGAACCGCGACAGGTTCAGAAACAGAATGAATATCCCAATTGAACAACTTTTTAAAATCAATATTCATTTTGCACCCTTTTGCTTTTGGCAATTTTTGCTTTTATTTTATTATAAAAACAATCAGCATTTTTCAGTGCCCGTCTATCAGATATAAAACCCATTTTTTCTTCGTCTGTTTGAAAAAAACATTTTCTATCCCCATGATACAAATATTTGACTACCACTTCATAGCCCAGTAAAACTTTACCAACATCACTATAAGTTTTATAACATGGGTGCGGTCCATTAACCGCAACCGGTGTCCAATCAAAGCACTGCCGTAATTTCTGAAAATCGATCATATTTTTCAAATTCATTTAATTACCTGACTTTTTCATTTTTTCCATCACAGCTTCCATTCCCCCCATACGTTGAATCATTGCCATTTGCTGACGCATTTTTGTATATTGCTTAATTATATGTTCAACGTCACGAACTGAACAACCAGCTTTTTCAGCGATACGAGCCTTTGCATTTGCAAATATTTTTTCTGGATCCGCCCGTTCTTCAGAAGTCATTGCTTCTAATATTTTAATCTGAGCATCAACGCTTCCATCTTTAATCTTCTCTTTCATGGCTGATACGGCACCTGACATACCTGGAACCATTTTTAATAAGCCGCTAAAACTACTCATTTTCTTTATCTGCTTCAACTGCGCCAACATATCATTCATATCAAACTGACCGCTCATCATACGTTCTGCGGTTTCTTTCATGCCACTTGGAAGCTTTTCTTCCATTTTTTTCAATTCTTTTTCATCAATCTGCGCATTTACATTTTCTTCAGCCGTAGCATTAATTGTTTTATCAGCTTTCTTTTTACCAAAACCAAACATATTCATCTCCTTAATGTTATTTATATAAGACTTTATTTTTTATTACCTGAATTGTCCAGATACTTTTTTAAATATCTGCCTGTCAAAGAATCCGAATTTTCGGCAACTTGTTCTGGTGTACCAGTGGCAATTACACGCCCACCGGCACCACCACCACCTGGGCCTAAATCCACAATCCAATCTGCGGTCTTAATTACTTCTAAGTTATGTTCGATCACAATTACTGTATTTCCTTGATCTACTAGCTCATGCAATACAGATAACAGCAATTTAATATCCGCAAAATGCAGACCCGTTGTAGGTTCATCTAATATATAGATCGTCTGACCAGTACTACGCGCCGCCAATTCCTTTGATAGTTTTATACGTTGAGCCTCACCCCCAGATAGATCCAAAGAACTTTGCCCTAACTTTATATAATCCAAACCGACGCGTTTTAGTAATTCTAGTTTTCTGGCAATTTGCGGGACGCTGCTAAAGAACCTATACGCTTCTTCTACTGTCATATTTAAAACATCAGCGATTGATTTACCTTTATATTTCACAGCCAAAGTTTCATCATTATATCTAGCCCCATGGCATTTATCACACTCTACATAAACGTCTGCCAAAAAGTTCATTTCTATCTTTATTTGACCGTCACCTTGACATGCTTCACATCGTCCACCTTTAACATTAAAAGAGAAACGACCAGGACCATAACCACGAGCCCTCGCCTCTGGTAACGCCGCAAAGAAATCACGAATGTTTGAAAAAACGCCCGTATAAGTTGCAGGGTTACTTCTTGGAGTACGCCCTATCGGCGATTGATCTATATCCACAACTTTATCAATGTTTTCCATTCCCCGAATAATATCATGGGCCCCCATTTCAATTTTTGAATTATAAAGCGCGCGCATTAAAGCAGGATAAAGCGTATCTAACAACAGCGTAGATTTACCAGAACCTGATACCCCGGTCAAAGCAATGAATTTACCTAAGGGAAAATCGACATTTATATTTTTTAAATTATTTTCACGTGCCCCATAAATGGAAATCACCTGCCCGTTACCAGCACGACGTTTTTTAGGAACATCTATTTTCCTTTTTCCAGACAAATATTGACCCGTTAAGGAATCCTTATTTTTTATTACCTGTTCCGGCGTACCAGCAGCAACAACATGCCCACCGTTTATACCAGCCCCAGGACCAATATCAACAAGGTAATCTGCGGCACGCATAGCATCTTCGTCGTGCTCAACAACAACAACCGTATTGTCTTTATCACGCAACATCTTTAAAGTATCTAATAATTTATCATTATCACTTTGATGCAAACCAATTGATGGTTCGTCCAATACGTAAAGAACACCAGATAAGCCACTTCCTATCTGTGACGCCAATCTAATACGTTGAGCTTCACCACCAGATAACGTCCCGGACATACGAGACATTGTTAAATAACCCAAGCCAACATTTTTTAAAAACTGTAACCTGCTTGTAATTTCACGCAATATGACGCGTGCAATATCATTTTCTTTTTGCGTCAAATGGCTAGGTAAATCTGTAAACCATTGTAAAGACTGGTCAACAGACATATCACAAGCATCCATAATATCTAAACCATAAATTTTTACACACAAAGCTTGAATATTTAATCGTTTACCGTGGCACACTGGGCATGGTTTTTCTGATTGATACTTTGCCAGCTCTGACCGTACTGATTCCGAATCCGATTCACGCCAACGACGTTCAATATTTGGTATAACGCCTTCATAAGGTTTTTCATAAACGAAACCGTTCCAATTTATTTTTATAGGTTCATCCCCACTGCCGTAAAGAATCAAATCTTTTTGCTGTTGGGTCAAAGTATGCCATGGCTTTGATAGCGGAATTTTATATTTTTTATGCAATGCATCTAACAAATGATCAAATTGACTTAACATCCCCCCTCTAGACCATGGTGCTATTGCACCGTCCAATATTGACTTTGAAGGATCCGGAATAACTAAATCCGGTGACATATTCAACTGTACACCTAAACCATCACAAGCGGTACACGCCCCCATTGGCGCATTAAAAGAAAACAGACGAGGTTCTATTTTCGGTACAGTAAAACCACTTACTGGGCATGCGTAATTCTGTGAATATAAAATATCTTCGTTTGTATCAAGACGACGAACTAAAACGGAACCTGGAACCAAGCGTAATGCCCCTTCAAAAGAAGCATACATACGAGATTTAAATTCTTCTAAGTCATTTTCAGAAAGTTCCCCTGAAGGCATCTGTAAACGATCAACTATAACAAAGATTGAATGTTTTTTATTCTTATCTAACGGGGAAACAGCAGATAAATCATACAACTCTCCATCAATTATTGCCCGCTGATAGCCCTGTTTAACTAAGAACGCAATTTCTTTTCTATATTCCCCTTTGCGTTCTCTTACCAATGGAGCCATTATAAAAATCTTAGTTGACGCCGGAATTTTCATTGTCCAATCAACCATTTCCGGAATCGTCTGGGATTTTATCGGCAATCCTGTTACAGGTGAATGTGGTACACCGATACGCGCCCACAACAGACGTAAATAATCATAAATTTCAGTAACTGTCCCAACAGTAGAACGCGGGTTCTTTGAAGTTGTTTTTTGTTCTATTGAAATCGCCGGAGACAGTCCCTCAATCAAATCGACATCTGGCTTTTTTTGCATATCTAAAAACTGTCGCGCATAAGAAGACAACGATTCAACATACCTGCGCTGTCCTTCTGCATAAATGGTATTAAAAGCCAGCGACGATTTTCCAGAACCAGAAACGCCAGTAAAGACCACCAATTTATTTTTTGGTATGTCTAAATCTATATTCTTAAGATTATTTTCGCGCGCACCGCGAATTTTTATTACGCCAGTCATAGTGATGATAATATAGATAAATTATAAGAAAATGCAATACCTAAAACATAAAAAAACCCGCTAAAAAGCGGGACTAATTTTACTCTACCGGTTCCGCAGATGGTAACAAGCGATCAGGAGACATTGAAATATTCGCTACGCGAACGTGATCTGCCCCCTGTTTAGGCGCCAAAACACCGTTTACCCAAACATCAACGCCACCAGCATTACCGAATACGGCCGTATAGCCATTACCTTCTGGAACATAATAAATATCACCCGGAACCAATACCCGACTAAAAACCGTATTACCACGACTATCTTCCACCTTTACCCATGATTCTTGTGTTGCCTGAAGTATAACAGATGCAGTTTCTGTATTTTCCGTTCCAAAACGTTCCCTTACCGCCACTTTATATTCTGGTTCTACAGCAGTTTCAACCTGCATAGTGAAATTTCCGTCACCATTTACGTTCTCTACATCTGATTTTGGCAACAATAAAACGACTAAAACTATTGCTGCTATAACAACAACCCCTGCACCAATTGATAACCACAACCAATTATGACGAACGAATTTCTTTATTTTCAAAAGCAAAGATTTGTACCAATTTTCTTTTACAATCTCTTCACTTTGAGGCTTTTCTTCAGAATTATTATCATCTTCATCATCAACGGTTAAACCCATTTCTCGTTTTAATTTCATAACTATCTCATCCGGATCCAATCCTAATTCCATAGCATAATTACGTGCGAACCCAAGTATATAAACCGTTTCAGGTATAAGTTCATATTTGCCATCTTCAAGAGCCTGTAAAAACTCTTCTCTTATACACAGTTGTTTAGAAATTGTCTGAATTTCTCTTTTACGGCGCCCGGTTGTACGAGCATTACGTAATATTTCCCCGACAGTCATTTCAGGATGTACTTCAATATTAGTATTTTCATTCATATTTTTTTATCCCCTAGTTTTAATCATCATAGAATCTATATATCGGCTTCGCAACCCCAAAATTTACAAATTTCCATCTTTAATTCTTTTTCGTCAGATATCTGATTCACTTTTATTCTAAATTCCGACGAATTAGGCATTCCCGCAGAATACCAAGCCGCATGCTTTCTAAACATCTGCGTAGCATTTCGCTTGCCATAATATTCCAACATATATTCTAAATGCCGTAAAACAATCAACCCGATATTTTTAGGTGCCCTGCATTTGCCCGATAACTCCCCTAAAATCCAAGGTTTTCCAAGCATTGCTCGTCCTATCATAACGCCGTTATACCCCAAATTAAGTGTACGCTTAATATCTTCAAGCGTTTTTATATCGCCATTACCGATAACAGGTATTTTTATATCTTCTGTTATAATGGGTAATTTCGCTTCACCCGTATATAATTGCGCACGTGTTCGACCATGCAAAGCAACAAAACTTATTCCGCAATCTGTTGCAATATGAACCAAATCATTCCAATCTTTATGATCATCATCCCAACCCAATCTAGTCTTTATAGACACAGGTATTTTCACGCTTTTTATAACCGAACGCATTATATTTTCCGCCAAGCGATGATCGCGCATTAAATTAGCCCCTGCACCGCTACGTGTGGCAACTTTTGGTACAGGACACCCCATATTTATATCAATCCAAGATGCGCCGGCATCCTGTAATATACAAGCTGCCTCTCCCATCAATGCGACATCAGCACCAAATATTTGAGCCCCAATATTTCCCTCATCGTCATATCTATCAAAATTTCTTGGGCAATTTTTATGGGCCTCGACCAACGAATGACAAGAAATCATTTCTGTATACAATGGCACATTTGAAGAAAACATACGAACAATACGCCGAAAAGGTTTATCGGTAATTCCAGCTAATGGTGCACCAAAAATTTGATTATGTACCAACATTTGTGATATAATGCCACCGATGAAAGAAAAAATCAAAAATTTCTTTGCGTTTATAAAGCGTGCATGGTCAGATGGCATATACGGTAAAATCGGTATATTACTGACTCTTTTTGCTGCCTTTATGTTCATACGAATGTTCTGGGGCGAAGTTAACATACAACGTTTTATAATAAATATTTGGCGATTAAACGGCGAACAAGAACAATTAGCAAATGAACAAGCGGAATTACAAGCAATCAGACGTCATATTGAACTATTACAAGGATATAGCGCAGATTACGTTGAAGAACTTGGTTTAAAATATTTAAATATTGGTGACCCAAAAGTTAAAATACTAAAAATTTAAAAACCGCCAATTTGGCGGTTTTTTATCTAATTCAATAACGACACTGCCCCATTTAAGTATAAAGCAAATACCAACCATATTAAATACGGCCAAATTAACCAATATGAGGCTTTATTTATCTTTTTAAATGTACGCATCATCCATATTGTTACCCCAATCAAAGCTATTATAACTATCAGTGCAACACCAATCATATTCAAACCGAAAAATACGTATGACCACAAGGCATTTAAAAACATATTTGCAGCAAATAACCAATAAGATTGTGCTTTACTATAACGAGTTTTATCAACAAAAATCAAATAAAGCGCAATCCCCAGCAATAAATATAAAACAGGCCATACGACAGCAAACACCCAACCATCTGGCGTCAGCACAGATTTATTTAAAGCTGCATACCAAATATCGGAAACACCGCTGCCCGGAGAAAAGATCATACCAACTACCCCCGGTAAAAAAGATATTATAATTGCCAAAACGAATAACCAAAATTTTTTCATATAAAACCCCTTTATCATAACAACCACAAGTATAACAAGAACTACATTTTCTGCCTACAGGAACGATTTCCAATAAAACAAAATTAATAAAAAACTTTTGATGGGCTTGAAATTTGGATATAAATGTTCTAAAATTGCGCTAACGCGCCCTTAGCCCAGCTGGATAGAGCATCGGATTTCTAATCCGCAGGTCGCAGGTTCGAATCCTGCAGGGCGCGC
>CASEJM010000031.1 GCA_949288265.1 uncultured Pseudomonadota bacterium
CACCCACCAGTAAAAATAAAAATTATGCGAATGTACAATTAATCTTGAACGAAAAATACTGACGGGATTCTTGGGACGCCCCGTTGGGCGTCCATATTTTTTACAAAAGGCGTTGACATGACAAACGACAACAAAAAACAAAAATATTTAATTACCTCTGCATTGCCATACGTAAATGGCGAATTACACTTGGGACATTTGGTTGGCTGCTGGTTGCCTTCGGATATTTATGCCCGTTTCTGCCGCGCATGTGGGCGTGATGTCTTGTACGTATGTGGTGCCGACGAACATGGTACCCCTGTCATTGTCGGTGCTATGAAAGAAAATATGACATATTTTGATTACGCCACTAAATATTATGAAAAGCATCTGCGCGCAGTAAAAGATTTTAATATGTCTTTTGACTTTTATGGGCGTACGCACACAGAACTACAAGAAAAGTTAATTCATGAATTATTCTTGCGTCTGGATGAAGAGGGCTTAATCGAAGAACGTGAAACGTTACAACCGTTCTCGATCGATGATAATATGTTCTTAGCCGATCGCCAATTATTAGGAACTTGCCCAAAATGCGGTTACGAAAACGCACGTGGTGACCAATGTGATAAATGTAGCGCGTCTTATGAAGCAACAGAATTATTAAATCCTCGCAGTGCAATTTCTGGCAGTACAAATATTGAACTGCGCCCAACTAAAAATTTGTTCTTTCTTGCTTCTAAAATCGAAGGCAAATGGAAACATTGGCTTGAAAAACACACATCAAAGTGGTCTAAGACTGCTATTGCCATTGCACAAGGTTGGGTAAAAGAAGGCCTGCAAGATACTTCTATTACTCGTGATTTGCCTTGGGGAATTCCTGTAAACAAACCTGGGTATGAAAATAAGGTTTTTTATGTCTGGTTTGATGCACCATGGGGTTACGTTTCCATTTCACAAGCAGCAAACAAAGATTGGGCAACTTGGTGGAAAAATCCAGATGCACATTATGCTCAATTTATGGCAAAAGATAATGTGAAATTCCATGCGGTATTTTTCCCAGAACAACAACTGGCAATGAATGACAACTGGAAAACTGTTGACCAATTAAAGTCAATGAATTTTTTGAATTTTGAGGGCGGTAAATTTTCCAAATCGGAAAACCGTGGTGTATTTTTAGACCAAGCAATTGAAATTGCACCCGCAGATGCATGGCGCTATGCTTTGATCGCCTCTGCACCAGAAACAGATGATACAAACTTTACCTTCTCTCGCTTTGCGGATATCGTAAACAAGGATCTGAACGGCATGCTGGGGAACTTTGTTTCACGCGTTTGTAAACTGACGGAAAAGAACTTCGGTTTGCGAATTCCAAACCCAGGTCCCATTGATGATGCTTTAATTACACAGATTAACGAAAAGTTATCTGAACTGACAACTGCGTTGGATGCGTGTGAATTCCGTGCGGCGATTGTTGCGTTGCGCTCTTTATACGCACTTGGTAATGAATTTATGACCATTAAAGAACCCTGGGCTTTGGTTAAACGCGGTGAAACAGATGCGGCCGGTGCTGTATTAAATCAATGCTTTCAACTGATAGATTTATATGCACGTGTATCCGCTCCTTTTATTCCAGACACCGCAGAAAAAATCAGAAAAATCTTTAGCGCAGATTTAAACCTATCGTGGCCAGAAACTTATACACCACGAATCGATGAAGGTACGTCATTTTGTGTTCCAGAAAATCTGTTCACCCGCATAGACGATGAAACAGTTGCGGCATTAACTGATAAATACGCACCGAAAATAGACAGCGCACCGAAACCAATCGTAGCAAAAATAGTTGCGGTAAAAAAACACCCAACCCAAGAAAATCTGCACATTTTAACGGTTGATGACGGTACAAATCATGAATTACAGGTTGTATGTGGGGCACCAAACGTACGTATAGGTCTGATTGGTGTGCTGGCACCTATAGGCTGCATATTACCTGGGGCAAAAAAACCTATAATGCAAAGAACAGTTGCAAGTATAGAATCTTATGGTATGATGTGCAGTGCTGCTGAATTGGGGCAGGGTAAAAATACTGATGAAATACTAGAATTAAGTAATGATTTTAATATAGGTAAAGAATATAAAGGTTAAAAATGTTTGCATATAAAAAAATAAAAATAGTTGTTTCCGATAACAATAATCATACTGCTTTTGCGGATAAGTTTTGTTGTTCAGAATGTCGCGAAGCCTTGACCTGTAAACCAGAAGACTCATGTAAATTATATAATTATATAAGTCAAAGATTACCAAATAGCTCTTTTGATGAAAATAATGTGATAACAATAAAAACAGATGATTATGATAAAGCGCTTACTTTAGTAAAACGCGCAATAAAACTACGCAAACACAGAATCAGATAAAATGAAACTTGTTCTGATGTCATGCTGTGCACCTTGCAGTGCAGGCGCAATTAAACAATTATCCGATGGGGAAATATCAGGGGTTGATGATTTCATTGTACTATTTTTTAACCCTAACATTTTCCCTGTCACTGAATATAATAAAAGACTTTCTGAACAAATAAAATACTGTGAAAAACTTGGCGTAAAGTATGCCATTGGTGAATACGACCACACGGCATGGTTAAACCATGTAAAAGGGTTAGAAAACGAACCAGAACGTGGTGCACGTTGCAGTAAATGCTTTCAATTTCGCTTTGAATTCGCAAAAAAATGGGCGCAAGAAAACGGTTATGATGCCGTTGCTTCTGTGTTTGGTGTATCCCGTCATAAAGACCAATCTCAAGTTGATTGTGCCGGAAAAACGGCTTTAGGTGCACAATATGCTCCAATAAAATGGAACGAAAATTTACGGCAAAAAATTGGTCATGAACTAGATTTTTATCGTCAAAATTATTGCGGTTGCGAATTCTCTATTCGCAAAGTATAATTCACCTGAAACTAAATAAAGGTGAAAATATGTCTGAATCATCTATTCTTGTTTTTCCTGGTCAAGGATCTCAATCAGTAGGTATGGGAAAAGACCTTTACGAAAACAATCCGGACGCTCGTGCTGTGTTTGATGAAGTTGATGACGCGTTAAATCAAAAATTATCAGATATTATTTTTAATGGTCCAATGGAAGAGTTGACCCTGACAACAAACGTACAACCAGCTATTATGGCTATGTCTATTGCTATGTTACGCGCAACAGGTATAGAACTGACTAAATATGTTGCAGGACATAGTTTGGGTGAATATACCGCATTATGTGCGGCGGGGGCCTTATCTATTTCTGATACAGCAAAATTACTTCGTCTACGTGGTGACGCAATGCAACGTGCGGTACCGGTTGGCGAAGGATTAACCGCAGTCATTCTGGGGTTAGACATTGAAAAGGTTCGTGAAATTTGTGCGCAAACAAATTGTGATGTCGCAAATGATAACAGCCCAGGTCAAGTAGTTATATCTGGTGCAAAAGATGTAGTAGAAAAAACTATGGCACTTGCAAAAGAAGCTGGTGCAAAACGCGCCATGCCACTAGCACTATCTGTGCCTGTACACTGTCGTATTCAAGCACCGGCAGCAGAAGAAATGCGCGCGGCATTAGAAGATATAGAAATAAAAACACCAAAAGCAATTCTAATTTCTAATAAAACTGCTGCACCTATGAACGACCCGACAGAAATTAAAGAAGCATTGGTTTATCAGATTACACATGGGGTACATTGGCGCGAATCTGTATTAAAAATGCATGAATTAGGTATCACTGAAACAATAGAAGTTGGCCCAGGCAGCGTTTTAACAGGTCTGACACCAAGAATTTGTTCTGAAATGACAGCAAAAAAATTGGAGATATAAAAATGTTTAATTTAACAAGTAAAGTCGCTTTAATTACAGGTGCAACAGGTGGCATTGGTGGTGCAATCGCTAAAAAAATGAAGGAAGCTGGCGCAACCGTTGTTGTATCTGGTCGTAATATTGATAAATTAAATTCTCAGTTTGATGATTCGTATATCAAAATTCCTGTAGATTTAGCGTCTGAAGGTGGTGCAATTGATTTAGTTCAATCAACAATAGATACTGCCGGTAAAATTGATATTGTTGTAAATAACGCAGGTATCACAAAAGACACTTTATTGATGCGTATGACTGACGACCAATTTGAAGATGTTATAAACACAAACTTGCGTTCATGCTTTAAAATGTGTCGTGCAGTTATTATGCCTATGATGAAAAATCGCTTTGGTCGTATCATTAATATGGCGTCTATCATAGGTACTATTGGTGGACCAGGGCAAGCGAACTACGCCGCATCAAAGGGCGGTATGATCGCAATGACAAAATCTATCGCAGCTGAAGTTGGCTCACGCGGTATTACTGCAAATTGCATTGCCCCTGGTTTTATTAAAACGCCTATGACAGATGTTTTATCAGAAGATTTAAAAAAATCATATTTGGCGCAAATCCCAGCAGGTCGCTTTGGCGAACCAGAAGATATTGCAAATGCTTGCGTTTTCTTGGCGTCTGATGAAGCGTCTTATATAAATGGTCAAGTTTTACACATTAACGGTGGTATGGGACGTTTTTAATAAAAAATGACGAAATTTGATGTAATTGTTATCGGTGGTGGTCACGCCGGGACTGAGGCTGCAACGGCATCAGCCCGACGTGGTGCGCGTACTTTGCTGCTTACCCAATGCGAAATGGACTTAGGTGCGATGTCTTGTAATCCTAGTATTGGTGGGCCGGGTAAATCTCAAATGGTGGCCGAAATAGACGCTCTTGGTGGAATAATGGGTATGGCTGCCGACGCCGCAGGTATTCATTTCAGAACTCTTAATGCGTCGCATGGTGCCGCAACGCAAGCTTTACGTGCACAAATAGATAGAACGCTTTACCATAACGAAATCATAAAAATTCTTAAAAATTATAAAAATCTGACTGTTTTATTTGAAACCGTTGATGATTTAGACTTAACAAAAAAAACCGTTAATAAAAAATATTCTGCAAGTGCAATTGTTCTGACAACAGGTACTTTCTTGCATGGTCTGGTCACACGTGGAAATGAAAAAGTACCATCAGGTCGTATAACAGATGACGGTAAATATCAAGAACCAGATAAACATATTTCAAACATACTATCCGACGCAGGTTTTAATATAATGCGTCTAAAGACAGGTACACCTGCTCGTATAGAAAAATCATCTATTGATTTTTCGGTTTGTGAATTACAACCTGCTGATAATCCTCATGATTGGTTCTCGGCACCAAACCCAGATAATAACTATGAAACCGTTTGTCATATAACTCATACCACCCAACGCACGCATGATGTGATTAAGGAAAATATATCAAACGCACCTATGTATAACGGTGACATTCATGGTACAGGGCCACGTTATTGCCCATCGCTTGAAGATAAAGTTATGCGTTTCCCCGAACATTTATCTCATCACGTATTCCTTGAACCAGAAGGATTAAATAGTAACTTAATCTATCCAAACGGAATATCAACAAGTTTTGGCGCAGACATTCAAGACGTCTGGATTCGTACAATTCCTGGACTAGAAAAAGCAAAAATTGTACGTTATGGTTACGCAATTGAATATGACGCCATTGATGCGCGCGCATTGAAAGAAACGTTAGAATCAAAAGACATTCCAGGTTTATTTTTTGCCGGACAAATAAACGGTACGTCTGGCTATGAAGAAGCCGCCGCCCAAGGTATAGTTGCAGGTACAAACGCCGCTGCACATGCTTTAGGTGCCGCCACACTAAATCTGGATCGCACGAATTCTATGATTGGTGTTCTAATTGACGACATAACAACGCTTGGTGTGGACGAACCATATCGTATGTTCACGTCACGTGCCGAATACAGATTGTCATTACGCAGCGATAATGCAATTGTACGTCTTGGAGTAATGGGTATAAAACTTGGCTTAATAACAGCAAAACAATACGAAGAAAAATTTGCGCGTAAAGAAAAAATAATTACAGAAAATGATAAGTTTTATGCCGGTTATATCCAGCGCAATGAACGAGAAATTGCGGCATATAAACGTGACGCTGAACTTAAAATACCATCAAATTTTGAATATAAAAACCTGCCCGGATTAACCAATGAATTGGTAGAGAAGTTAACAGCAACAAGACCAGAAAACATAGCTGATTTATCACGAATTCCTGGTATGACACCGGCTGGGATAATGGTTGTATTACGTAAAATTAAATGTGGAAATTCATAGAAACATATACTATGATAAGGGCTGCACGCCGGTTTAGCTCAGCTGGTAGAGCATCTCATTCGTAATGAGGGGGTCGTAGGTTCAAGTCCTATAACCGGCACCAGATAAAAA
>CASEJM010000032.1 GCA_949288265.1 uncultured Pseudomonadota bacterium
AAAGGGTTGGACAATAAATAAACAAAAACAGCGTTAATAGATAGGGAGAAATTAGAAATGCGATTTAAGAAAGTTTTACCATATAAACTAAAAAGATTAATTCCGATGCTTGGTCTGGCAGGTGCAAGTTTATTTATGACCGGCTGTAGTGAAAAAGAAGAAAGCATTCCGATGCGTGATGTAGAATTAAAATTTACACCAGAGGATGTTACCGCAATAGCGTATTCAGAAAATAGTTTTTTTTTAAGTGGTAATTTTTCTATAGGTGATGTAGCAAAACATTACGTAAACGATAAAAGTGTCAGAACAATATATTTAGTACCAGAAGGAAATTGGTATTATTTTATATATACTAATATACAAGGTATACGAAAGAATGTGTTTGAGCCTTTATTTGAATATTCAGACAAGTTTAAAGGTAAGGGCGATTTTAATTTTAGTATTGGCGAGGCATCGATGATACCAGAAGATAGTTTATGGTATTTATCAAAGGGTTGGACGATAAATAAATATAGGTAGTAAAAATCGTCACAGCGTTAATAGGTATAAAGGGGGCAGAAATGCAATTTCAGAAAGTTTTACCATATAAACTAAAAAGATTGGTTCCGATGCTTGGTTTGGCAGGTGCAAGTTTATTTATGACCAGCTGTGAAAAAGAAGAAAGCATTCCGATGCGTGATGTAGAATTAAAATTTACAGTAGATGATTTTAGTACAATAGTATATCCTAAAAACGGTGAGTTTTTCATAAGTGATGTAGCAAAACATTACGTAAATGATAAAAGTGTCAGAACAATATATTTAGTACCAGATGGAAGGTGGTATACTTATGTGGAAATTAGTGTACGCACTCTTCGAAAAAATGCTTTAGAACCGTTGTTTGAGTATTCAAACAAGTTTAAAGGTAAAGGTGATTTTGATTTTTTTGTTGGTACTCCATCAAGGGAAGATAGTTTATGGTATTTATCAAAGGGTTGGACGATAAATAAATATAGGTAGTAAAAATCGTCACAGCGTTAAAAAAACCGGTTTTACCGGTTTTTTTAATAAATTGACACTGAAAACAAAAATATGCAAAATATATAAAGTAGTTATCTGTTGGGGAGTTCTTTTATAATGAAAAAATTTATCTTTATAATATTTAGTATATTTATTTTTTGTTCCGGAAACCTTTTTGCCGCTGATCAAGTAACAATATGTGAAATTATTGACGGTAAATGTCCTGCTGGTTGTGAAGGAATTTCCCATGGAGGGTGTAAAATTTGTCCTCCTGGGACTTACAATGATACCCCTGGTGGTGAATGTAAGCCTTGTACTATTCCAAACGGCGGTAAATATAAGGATGACAACGACGAATATTCTGGCTTCGTGGTAGATAAGTGCCCATGGGAAGCAAGTTGTAACAAAGATCAATATTGGAAGTCATGGGAATCTGATGATACTTTATTTGGTTGTATGAATTGTGGTGAGAATTATGAAAGTGTTTTAGAAGATGGTTATACTATCGAAGGTGCTGGTAAAGAAGCCCTGCAAAGTCCTGATGAGTTTTTGTTTGGAAAGGTGTGTGATTTTAAAGCTTATGAGGTGAAGCTTAATAAAAACACAAATATAAATAAGATTTGTTATGGAAATACAGAAAACGATTGTTATGTATATTCTGATAAATCTGTTTTTTATAAATATAGCGTTGGTTTTTCAATTGATAAAACATTAAATAATTGGACAAAAAATTTACCTACAGAAGCGCTACAAGAATCAAATGTTTTAAGAGATTTTCTTGGTTATACGCTTATAAAGAATAATGAGTATTCTTTGGTTTTTGATGAATATGGAAATCCTGGTGAAAAATGGGATCCTTTGACTTCTGTGCCAACTGAATTATATGCGTTGTGGAAAAATTATACTGTTTCTATAGTGTATATGGGGCTTAATGGTGAAGAAGAGCAAGATGCTTGTTCTGTTGACGAAAAGCAAGCGGAATTTAGTTGTAAAGCAAAGCGTTATACAGGGGAAACGCCGCAAAATAAGTTTTTTGATCATTATGCTTGTTTTATATCTGGAAAAAGTTGCGGAATTATAAGTGTTGGGGATGTTTTGCCGATAAATAAATTGTCTTCACAGGATAAAACAATTGTTTTGCAAGCGGTTTTTGTAACGTGTCCGGCTGGTAGATATTGCGATGAATATGGGATACATGAATGTCCGGCTGGTACAACAAGTTTAGAAGGAAAAGGAGAGACTGTTTCTGACTGTTATGTGCAGGCTGGTACTAACGGTACTAAGTTTTGTGATAAAAACGGTTGCTTTTTTCTTCCAGGAGTCAATAAAATTTATAAAAACCCAAGTTAATGTAAGGGATAACCGTAATTTTCAGGCGCTTTATTAGAAGAATAGCTTGACAATGTGGCTTTTTGTGCAACAATTAAAATGCGAATCGGGGAGCAGGGCAGAGAATAACGGGATTAAAGTTAAGGATACGAAATATGAAAAAAGCTCTGGTTTCTGTAGTCGCGTTAACTTCTTTGGTGGGGTGTGGCGCATATTATGATTATTATAAAGGCGGCGTAAGATATACTCAAGATGGTCAGGATTGTATTTATTACGCAGGTGAATATGGCCGTAATTTCTCACGTTATGTAAGTGGTATTGATAACGGTAAAAAAATTGTTTATCGCAATACTCGTTGTGAAGATTTGTATGCTATGGACACTTTTGGTCAGGCACCACGTAATGATCGTCAGATTTTAGTTCCTGCTGCCCAGGAAGTACCATGTAATGCATGCACTCAGGTTGAAAAAGTTTCATGTGATTCTTGCAGTAAGGCGCAACCAGTTTTAAAGCGCAGATATATTATCGTTCCTGCTATGTAATTTTTTAAATAAAAAACCGACATCAATTTGATGTCGGTTTTTTTATGTGCTTATGTTGCTTGAATATCATTAATTTTTATGATAAAATCATAAGAAAGAAAAGAGGTTTCATAATGAAAAAATTATTAAAAAAACTGGGTTTCGCAGGATTGGCAGTTTTTGCCGGAACATCAATGGCTTTGGCGGCTAATGCTGGCGGTGCTTTGGCAGAATCAAGTGGTTTGTGCGGTTTAATACAGCAAATGTATGGCGTTTTTAAAGTTTTGCGCACATTGGCTTTTGTTGGTGCTGCTTTCATTATCGCAGGTTGGGCTTGGACTTATATATCTAAAGGCGAAGTTGGTATGGAGGATTTGAAGAAAAAGGGTACCGGTATGTTGGTTGGTTTCGTTTTATTGTTTGGTATCGGTATCGTTTTACAGTTCTTCGTATTTTCTAAGACTGGTTTAGGTTTAGCAGGATGTGAAAATATAATTATGCAGTGGGGTAGTTTATAAAAAAAGCGACCGTTAGGTCGCTTTTTTTTATCTTAAGCTTTGAAAGGCGAACTTATTTATAAAATCGCGTTCCATTGCTTTTAATTCTGCTTTTATATGTGCAATAGATCTTTTAGAGATGTCTTCTTCTGGTGTACGTCCAGTGCGATTTATTACATTCGTTCTGGCAAAAATTAGTTCGTTGTATAATATTTCGGCAAATTTATCAAAAGATGTTTTATCATTGACGCGTCTTATAGCATTGTTTAAAGCAATCTGACGTGCCATCAGGGATTGGGCACCCATATAGTCAAATATTGTACCTTTGGCACCATAAACAGATTTTAGTTCTTCCATGTCATTGGTGTTAAAAAATGTATTGTGCATGAATGTATTAAACTTTTGAAGATCAGCTTTGTTTTTATGTGCGATGCCATTTACAATTTTTTCTGCCTGTGACAGTTTCATGCGTTGATATATTCTAGAAAATTTGTATGCGGCTTTATAAATGTTTTCAAAAGGCGTTTCTGGCATCATAAAATATAGTTGTGCAAAAATCATGTTTTGGTAAGCTTTAAATAAGGACCAACATGCATATCTGCTTAATTTTGCATCTTGAGAATTTGTTCTTGTTTCGGCAGAAATATTTGGGGCAAAATTAATGTCGTAAGTATTTATTATTGATACCACGTGTCCAGAATAAAAAGTATGAAAGTCTGGTGCTTTTAAAATGTTTTCGGCATTCTTTCGGGGTAGTTTTTTAAATTTGGCTTCGGTTATATTTTCTCCCATTGTAAGTACTATTTGATTGTGCTCGTTCATATAGCGAGGTCCAAAAATATTATATAAATCAGAAAATAACCAATATTGAGAATTGTTTTTATAAACAGGTAATTTTTTGTATAAAGCAGGATGTTTTATATATTCTTCATTTACATTATGCGCGTATTTTTGTAATGAAATAAAAGTACGTTTTAATTGGTGTGAAGACATTTTAATACCTTTTGTTATTGCTGTTGTTCTTCTGCGCTAACAAGAGAAAACAAAACAGATGAAATTAATAATTGATAAGGTACATGTTGCTGTTCTGCCATTTTTTTTATGCGCTCTAATATTTGATGTGGAATGCGCATATTTATAACACTGTCTGATTTATTAAAAGCTCTATAGGCAGCGTATTCTTTTAGTAGAGCCTCTATGTTCATTATGAACAATTGTTGCATCACATTTGGCATATACTATCTCCTATACAGACGGCAATACCACCGTACTTACAAGTGACTATATCATCGTATTGACAATTGTCAATACATTTGTAATTGCGTTGGTCAACACGTTTGTAGATACGGTTGTGATGGCTTTTGTATGTTTTTTTGTGATGTGGGGATTTCTTGCTTTTTAGATTGTAAGCGTATAAAATTACAGCGTTGTATGCATGGAAAGGCTTTAAATATGTTAAAAAAAATTCTTAATGTATTATTTTTATTTGTCTTCTTTATTATACCGGCGCGTGCGGAGCTAAAAGTTGATATTATTGCAGGTGCTTTGGAACCAATTTCTGTTGCTATACAGAAAATAGAAACTGTTGGTAATGTTTCTTCTGATGATGCCAAAATGATACGTGATGTCGTTGGTGCGGATTTACAGTCAACTGGGTTATTCAGAATTGTTTCTCGTGACGCATTACCAGAGTTTGTTGAAATGGGGAATTTGCCTGATTTTCAGTTGTGGTCTGCGGTTAAAGCTCAGGTATTGGTTCAGGCAAAGTTATCTGCAGAATCTGGGGGGCGATATAATTTAGAATTTTATGTTTGGGATGTAAACTCTAAAGAGCAAATAGAGGCTCAAAGTTTGGTCGCTTCAAAAAAATCTGCTCGTCGTTTAGCTCATATAATGGCTGATGCCATATATGAACGTTTAACCGGTGAAGTTGGTTATTTTGATACTCAGATTGTATTTATCGCTGAAACTGGGCCTGTTCATAATAGAACAAAGCGTATGGCCATAATGGATCAAGACGGTTATGGTTTACGCTATTTATCGGATAAAAAAACTTTTGTAATGTCTCCGCATTTTTCACCTAATATGCAAACGATAGTTTTCTTATCTTTCCGTGACGACGACCCTATGGTCTGGACGCTTGACTTAGAAACAGGAGAGCAACGTAGGTTAGGGCAGTTTGGTGGAATGAATTTTGCACCGCGTTTTTCACCAGATGGAACTAAAATCGCATTGTCTTTAGTTAAAGATGGTATTACGCATATATATGAATATGATATCGAATCAAAGTCATTGCGTCAGTTAACGTTTGGTAATTCTTTGAATACTAGTCCTTCATATTCTCCAGATGGTAAAAAGATGGCTTTTAATTCCGACCGCAGCGGAAAACAGCAGATTTATGTGTTAGACTTAGAAAGTGGTAATGTAGAACGTATTACTTATGGTGCCGGTCGGTATGCTACGCCGGCGTGGTCTCCAGATGGTAAATTCATTGCTTTTACTAAAATGGCCGATGATACATTTTATATTGGTATCATGGACCCGCGTGGGCGTAATGAAAAAATACTAGCTGGGGGATGGTATATGGAGGCACCTTCATGGGCACCTGGTTCAAGACGTTTAGTATATTATGAAACAGAAAAAGCTTTGGATGGTATTGAACGTATAAGTCATATTCGAAGTGTTGATATAACTGGTCAGAATATTTACGAAATAGAATTACCAGATGATGTAAATGGGGTAGAACCTACGTGGTCGCCAAAATTACCATAATGATTAAATCATTTTGTAACTTCGCATTTATATTTGTGTTGCTATCGGGCACGGCAAGTGCTGTGCCTGCAGTTGTTGATAGAGTCTTAGACGGCGATACTTTTGCGGCGCGCGTTACGCTTGAAGATGATACTAAAATCACAGTTCGCGTAAGGTTATTAGATGTTGATACGCCAGAAATTGAAGGTAAGTGTCAACGTGAAATAGATATGGCACTTAAAGCAAAAGCTAGAACTATGCAGTTATTGCCAAGTGGTTCTGTCGTGAATTTATTTGATATAAAAGATGATAAGTATCTTGGGCGTATTGATGCACGAGTTCTTATGCCTGATGGACAAGATATATCTAAAATTTTATTAAAAGAAAATTTAGCCAGACCATATGATGGTGGTACGCGTGGTAGTTGGTGTAAATAAAAATCCCATTTATGGGATTTTATTTCATGCACTGTGACGATTTATTGCGTCGCTTATCTCTTCTAACGATGCATTGCAAGGCAACATAGGTTCAAACCATAAGTTTGCTGTACCGCTATGCATTCTTCCGTGTTTCGGCCAATATTTACCGGCGTCTGTTCCAACCGGTAAAATCGGAAGTTTTAATTCGTGTGCTAAAAATAGCAACCCTCGTTTTAATTTTATTTTTTGGCCGGGTTTAGCGCGAGTTCCTTCTGGGAAAATTATTAATACCTGACCATCCATAATTTTTTTCGCAACATTATTAGATAATTTCTTCATATTTGTTGCACCACGTGTACGGTTTACTGGTTGTAAACCCATGCGCCAGAATGCCCAACCATAAATGGGAATCCATAATAGTTCGCGTTTTATAATGAAAAATGAGTTAGGTATATAGTTTGATAAAATTGCAATTTCTAAAATAGACATGTGCTTTGCCGCAATGATTGCTTTACCATCTATGCGAATGTTTCCATTCGGAGCCACAGGTATACCATTTTCTTCAACAGGTGGATAGTGGATTTTATATTTTATCCCGCCAATGATGCGGGCAAGTACAAGAACGCCACCTGCACATGTTAAAACAAGAAAACGATTTAACTTTTTTGATATTAAACCGATTAATAATATCGGCGACCATAATATGAAATATATTGCCAGAGAAATTTTGAAAATTATCGTTCTAAACATATTTTTTCCTTTTAACCTTCTTTTATTCCAAATAATGTCACAATGTATTTTATATACTCAATTACCCATCGTTCAAGTCTTTTTGTAACGGGCATATCCGTTAATGGTACAGGGCAGGCTACGACTTCTGCATAGGGTAATTCATGTTCTATTAGATATTTTGCTCGATTCATATGATCTTCTGTTGTTATTAATACGATTCGTTTAAGCCCAGAATGTTGCGCGATTTCTTTTATTGCCAATGCGTTTTGATATGTAGATTTTGAATCTGTTTCTATTGTGACGCGACGTGTTTTATCAAAAGAACCTGTTGCACCAGCACCTATTATATATAAGTCTGCGTTTGGATGCTTATGCAATTGTCGCATCGCAAAAGGTATTCTGCGCATATCACCTGTTAGTACGAAAATAGTGTCGTTAAGCAATATGTTTTCGCAATTCCTAGGAGTTAGTGATTTAAAAATCATTCCTCCTATGACAAAGCAACTTATTATTAATAAAGATGGGGTTAATAGTTTCATTAATTATTCTTCAGAATATTTATGGTAGTGCGTTTTGTAATCCATATTGCAAAAATAATTATTGCGATAGGTAACATAAGTAACGTTAACCAACCCCAACTAGAAATAGAAAGCATTGCCATCAACCCAACGCGTGCACTATGAGCCGCGCCTAAGACTAATAATAAAAATGGTGTCGCAACAACGAAACCAATAGCACCTGCAGTGATACAAATTTTAGCAATAATTATCTGCATTTGGCGGACAATATAAGAATCTGTTGCGCCAATCTGGTTCAATATTTCTAATTCTCGTCTATGTAATAATGCGGTATTTCTTGCGATATATGAAATGCATACCCCGATTGCCCCCAGCGTAAGTAATAACACAAATGACGAGATCAAAATCATTTTCCATCCTGCAGATGTAGAACTTTTTAGTGCCTGGGAATGGGTTAGAAATCTGGCGTATTCGGAAATTTGTTCTTTTGTGGATTCTAGATCTTCCTTAGTATTAAACTGAAGTTCATACATTTTAGGCAAGTAATTTTCTAATGCGCCACCACCAGAAATCCAAGGGGCCAGCAGATTTTTCATTTGATCTGTAGTTATTTCACTTACATTTGTTAATTTGTTTGCGTTATCGTCGATAATTTTTTTTACTTTTTCTGTGTTTGCGGAATCCATAATTTGAACTGTGGCAAATAAATCCCATTGGGAATTCCATCGTATAACCCCAGTTCCAATTGCTAAAGCTATTCCAAACGCCAGAACTGCCAGAAAAGTCAGTAACGACATAATCGCCGTCATAAAAATTGACTGATCGCGTACAAGAGAAAATACAATCGGTTTCTTCGTCATTTATGCGTTTCCAATATCATCAAATTGTTTTGAAAGTTCTGAAAAATAATTTTGGGGTTTGGGGCCTTTCCATATTTTTTTTGCTGATTGCGGGGTCGAAACTCTTTGTTCTTGTGAACCGACAAAGTTTACACGATGGTTTTCAACGTGTATTACAGGGAATTTATAAGTTTCCATAAGTTTTGTGCTGTGCGTCGCTAGAATTATTGTGGTACCAAAAGTTTTATTCATTTGTACAAATAGTTCCATTAATCGAGACGCATTTTCATCGTCTAGGTTTCCTGTTGGTTCGTCAGCAAGTAAAATTGCAGGTTGAATTATAATTGCCCGTGCAACTGATACCCGTTGTTGTTGACCGCCTGATAATGTTTTGGGGTTGGCATCTGCATATTTGGCAAGACCAACCCATTCTAATACTTTTAAAACTAGTTTTTTTATTTTTGTTTCGGATATTCCCCGTACACGTAATGGTAAGGCGACATTATCAAACACGGACATGTGTGACAATAAAGAATATTCTTGAAAAACAATTGCCATTTTATGACGTAATTGTGCTATTTCATCACGAGCCATATCATTAGTAATATGGCCAAATAATTTTATTTGCCCGCGTGACGGTTTATGTAATTGATAAATTAAACGTAATAAAGTCGTTTTACCGGCACCAGAAGCACCCGATAAGAAATAAAATGCACCAGAACTGATATTGAAAGATACATCTGATAAGACTTCGCGTGCATTATCATAGCAAGCCCCAACATTTGCAAAAGATATAGCTGTATTGTCTTCCATAAGAAAAATAGTAGTAAAAAAAGATTAAGGGGTCAAGCCGCATGAAATAAAAAAATGCGCCTTTGGCGCATTTTTTTATTCGGCATCAACAACTTTTGTTGTCGCATTTCTATTCTTTGCCCATACTTCTTCACCAGTACCTGGGTATTGTGGGCGTTCTTTACCGTATGAAATTGTTTTAATTCTTTCTGGTTCTATGCCCTCTGCAATTAAAACATGTGCGGCATTTCCGGCGCGCAAAGCCCCCAATGCTAAGTTATATTCTGTAGAACCGCGTTCGTCACAATGACCTTCTAGTACCACATTTTTATCTGGGTGCTTTTTCATATATAAAGCTTGTGATTCTAAATTAGAGCGCGCTTCATCAGATATTTTTGCGGAATCAAAAGCAAAGAATACTTTTTCATCATTTATATTACTTGGCACGCCACTACATGCTGCAAGTACACACATTGCACCAAATAGTAAGATTTTTTTCATGTTTGCCTCTCGCTTTTATTTAAGTTTTTACAGATAAAATTTAACATATTTTATAAAAAGTTGTCAATATATGTTTTTTATGCTTGGGGCAGGGGGGCGTTTTGTGATATACTTCATAATAAAATTAAAAGGAAGGAAAAATGAAAAGATTTGTATCATTACTTGTTTTGCTTGGATTTACAGCAACAGGTGCATATGCAGCGCCAAGTTATTTAACTCGTGATTCCAGTGGCGGATACCGTGTGACTTATGATTATACAGACAAGGCAAAAACAGGTTGGTATATTGGTGGTCGCGCCGACTTAAATTTCTTAAATTGGGAAAATAAATATAGTTTAGATGATGCTTTAACGGCACCTGAAGAATTTAGTAACGACAAATTTTCTTTTGAACCTGTGTTTGGTGGCAGTGTTTTTGGTGGGCGTAGATTTGCATATTTCTGGCGTGCGGAATTAGAGGCTGGTTATATGGGATATTTTGAAGATAAAGATGCTTCTACTGATTTTTCTTTACAGATACCATATGTAATGTTGAATGGTTATTATGATTTTATAAATGGCATTTATGTTGGGGCGGGCATTGGTGCCGCGATGCCGATATCAACGATTGATACGATTTATTCTAATGGGCACGAACGAAAGGAATATGGTTTTGCGCCTGTTGCGGGTGTAATGCTTGGGTATTCTCATGAATTAGATTACAATTTAGTATTAGATATTCGTTACCGTTTATCTGGTATGACAGGTTTGGAACAAACTATTAGTGATATAGAACTTAGAGACCAACCTGGTACTTATTGGTTCCGAAATAAAATAGATTTTATTTTGGATAATTCGATATCGATTGGAATTAGGTATGAATTTTAACATATAAAGCAGTTGACCCGATTCGCTAAAATGTGATATTATTATTTAGGTAGAGAGAATTGATGAAAAACGATTTGAAGATTTCTAAGTTGGCAATTGTTTGTGTCTTGTGTACTGCGGTGTCTGGTGCATACGGTGCATCGTCAGTGCGTTCTCTGGGTGGAAGTGGTACGTATTCTAGCGCATCTAGTGCGGCCGAGGCGAACAGTGCATCTTCTGGTTCTGTTTCTTCTGTGCGTGGCGGTTCTGTAAGGGTTACGCCGTCTTCTGGTATATCGGGGACCAGTACGACAATAAATGCTGGTACCACAACTAGTGGGCGTGTTGCGACAACGCCGCGTTTATCAATTGGTCAGTATTTAGGTGGTGCTACTTCTGTCAGTGGGGGAAGTTCTTTGCGTCCGCAGACGCCAAGTGGTGGTTCGTCTTCTGGGGCTTCTGGTGGTGAAGGTGGTGGCGATCTTTCTGGTTTACAGTCTCAGGTAGATCAGTTGCAGCGTGACGTTGAAAATCTTCGCACTATGGATGATAATCTTTCAGATCAACTTTTGGATAAGCAAGATGCTCTTATTCCTGGTGAAGAAGGCTATATATTTATTGACGATAATACCAACGAAATTTTTGTTGAAGTAGATGCTTTGGAAGAGACTTTGAAAGACAGTTTGCAGTTGGCAGATGGTAAAGATGGTCGTGAGGTAGAGCTTGGGTATAACGATACAGAATTGTTATGGCGTTACAAGGGTGATACTGATTGGCAGCATTTAATTTATAAATATGAAATTACCGGTCCACAAGGACCACAAGGTTTACAAGGTCCACAGGGGTTGCAAGGACCACAGGGGCCACAGGGTGAAAAGGGTGAAAAAGGTGATCCTGGGGATGCGGCTGACTTAACTGGTTATGCGACTATTGTGCAAATGAATTCTGCTATTAGCGCTGCTATAAATAATTTGGCAAATCTTTATGCGACGAAAGATGAGCTGGCGTTAAAGGCGGACAAGTCTGAACTTGCGGGATATGCGACGACGGAACAGTTAAATACCAAGGCGGATGCAACGGATGTTGAGGCTTTGGATATGGTAATAAATGCCGCTGATACGGGCTTGGCTGCACAGGTAGAAAAAGCTTTACAGGCCGCTGGTGGTGCACAATTAACAGCAGAAGATGCACAGAATGCGGTGGGGCAAGCTCAAGCAACAGCGGATAGCGCAAAAGCTGCTGCTGATGCGGCAAATGCAGGTTTGGCAGATAAGGCGAATAAGACCGACGTTTATACAAAAGACGAAGTATATAATAAACAAGAGGTCAATGACGTCGTTGCAGAAGTTGCCGCTGGTGATATGGGCGAAGCTTTGAAAGACTATGTAAAGCAAGACGTATTTAATAGTGCCATTGATGCCAAGGCCGATACCACATATGTAGATGCCCAGTTGGCGACAAAGGCGAATGTGTCATCGGTTTCTGCGCTTGAAACGGAAATTGGTGAAATAAATTCTCTTGCGACGGATGCTGCTGAAGGTGCGGCGCAGGCCATTACGGGTTTAAGCGCAAAGGAAAATATTTCAAATAAGACCCAGACCATAACAAACAATGCGGAACAATATCCATCGGGTGCTGCTGTTAGTGCCGCTTTGGATTTAAAAGCGAATGTTTCTGATTTGGAAGGTTATGCGACGACCGAAGATTTAAATTCGAAAGCAGATGTAAGCACTGTAGAAAGCATTTCACAAAATGTAACAAATATCACACAGCAAGTCGGGGAGTTAACGGATCCTGAAAACGGTTTAAGTGCCAAGGTTGATAGTGCTGTTAACGACGCGGCTGCTGCAAAGGCCACTGCGGAAGAGGCTAAAACAGCCGTGGGTGAATTAGGAACGTCTGTTGGTGTATTAGAAACAGTTGTTGGTAACGAAGAGTCAGGTTTGGTCAAAGATGTTGCTGGTGCTGTTGCCGACGTGGCTGCTGCAAAGACCACAGCGGAAGAGGCAAAGACTGCTGCGACGGGTGCTCAATCTGCTGCGACGACCGCGCAGGAAAAAGCTGATCAGGTAGAAAATGATCTGGCATTAAAAGAAAATTTATCCAACAAGGCGCCAAGCATTACTGATGTAAATCAAACTTCAGGGGATTTGTATCCATCGGTTGGGGCCGTAGTAGAATGGACTAATAAGAAAATAGAAAGCTTATCGGATACTGGGTTACCTGTAAATCCTGATAACTTTAATGATAACTCTATAGATGGCAGTAAATTAAAAAATGGGACTGTAGATGGCAGTAAATTAAAAGATGGGACTGTCACACAAAACAAATTATCAACAGAAGTTCAGCAGAAATTAGATAATGCTGTGGTTGTTGATGGTAGTGTCGGGAACAATAAAGTTCTGGGTACTGATGAAAACGGTGCCAAGGTTTGGTATGACATAGTTTTTGAGGAATAAAGGAAAAAAGAAATGAAAAAAACAAGTGTTGTATTTTCTGGTTTTATGGCAGCAATTTTATTTGGCACTGGTGCCACTCATGCAGCAACCCAGATTGCCAGTAAACAATATGTCGACAACAAGGCTAGTGATACTTTAACTACGATTGAAAATACATATGCAACAAAAGAATCTGTAACTCAGTTGGAAACTACGGTTAATGATCCGACCAGCGGTTTAAAGACTTCTGTCGAGCAGTTAGAAACTACGGTTGGGGATTCTAATTCTGGTTTGGTAAAGGATGTCAATGATTTGAAGACAAGCGTTGATAGTAAACTAGATTCAAGTAAGGCGGCAACAACCTATGAAGTGTTGACGAATAAGTCACAAAATTTGAATACAGATGCGGCCAGCACCGAAAAATATCCATCTGCCAAGGCGGTTGTTGATTGGGTTAACGAAAAAGTTACCGATGGTATAGAAATCAATACAGATAAAATCCAGAACGGTGCAATTACAGAAGAAAAGTTAAGTGAAAATTTGTCGCAGAAAATTGACGGCAAGGAAGACAAGTCAAATAAAGTAACGACTTTGAATCCGGACAGTTTAAATGCTACAACGGAATATCCGTCAGTAAGTGCGGTTGCAACGTGGACAAAGCAACAAATAGACGCCGTTGAATTTAATCCAGAAAATATTGCCCCAGGTTCGATTGGTGGTGATAAGATTACAGACGGTACAATTACGTCGGATAATTTAGATTCTGCATTAAACGCAGAAATATCTGGCAAACAGGACAAGAATATTCCTGGTGCAAAGAACCATGTAGTAATTACTGATGGCGAGGGGAATATTACAACTGCGGCGCAGATTGCAGCTGGTAAGGTTAGCGGTCTGTCAACTGTTGCGACAACTGGTGCCTATAGCGATTTAAGTGGTACGCCGACGATTCCGACAACAGTTGCTGAATTAACAGACGCTGCTAATTATGCGACGACGACTGCATTAACAGAGGGTTTGGCAACAAAACAAAATGTTCTGGGTTATACTGCAGAAAATGTGGCTAATAAAACGCAAAATTTGAATCTGGATGCAGCAAGTTCTGACAAATATCCATCTGCCAAGGCGGTTGTTAGCTGGGTTAATGAAAAAGTTACCGATGGTATAGAAATTAACACAGATGCAATCCAGAATGGGGCTGTTTCCGAAGAAAAATTATCTGAAGCTTTACAAAATAAAATTGATGGTAAAGCAGATAAAGCGAATGTTTATACAAAGACAGAAACGGATAATAAGATTATTGAACTGGCGATTAAAAAACCAACAACAGAATGTATGGAATCACCTTTGTGTGTGTTAAGCGTAAATTCTGAAGGTAATTATGTGTGGACCAGTGTGACCGAACCACTTGAATAAAAATAAACAATATAGAGATTTGAAAAACAAAAAAAAGAAAAAAGGGAGGAAAAATGAAAAAACTAACAGCAGGTATATTTGCAACATTACTGGCGGTTGTATCTGTTGATGCAGCGCAGGCCAGCATCGCATCCAAGGGTTATGTAGATGACCAAGTTGAAGGTGTGTCAGGACAAGTAACAATATTATCAGAGCAAGTTAATACAAATACAGGTGATATAACAACTTTGAAGGGTGATGCGCAAACAGCCGGATCTGTTGCAAAATCAGTTGCCGATGCGATTGCTAGTGAAGTAAGGCGTGCAGATGGGGCGTATGATTCCAAGGGATCTGCAACACAAGCTTTGACAGATGCTAAATCTTATGCTGATACCGAATTGGCAAAGAAACAAAATATTTTAAAATCCGGTGAAAATGTTGTTGTTAACGGGGGTGGAAACGTTATCAGTTCTGTTACCGCAAAGGATGGAACAGTTACATTTACAACAACAAGCGTTGCAACTAGTGAAACAGTAACTGGTCTGACTAATCGTGTAGGCCAAGTAGAAACTGATTTAGCTGGTAAGGCCGATAAATCAACAACTTTGGCTGGTTATGGAATCACAGACGCTTATACAAAAGGTGAAGTAGATAGCGCATTGTCTGGAAAACAGGCAACGTTAACAACGGAACAGCAAAATGCAGTAAATTCTGGTATAACGACAGAAAAAGTTGCAACTTATGATGGTTATGCAGCACAAATTGCAGCAAAGGCAGATGCAAGTGTGTTGGCAAATTACGTAACTACAGAAAATGCAAATGCAAATTATGCTGCAAAATCTACAGAAGGTGTTGCTAGTACAGCAAGTACAAATGCGCAACAGGCATTAACAAATATCGGTACGTTGACCAATTTGACAACAGACGCTAAGACAAATACAGTTGCGGCAATCAATGAAGTTGCAACGGAAGCAGCGACAGCACAGTCAACTGCAACTGCAGCACAAAATGCGGCATCTGAGGCACAAACCGATGCAACACAAGCGTTGGGAGATGCGGCAGCAGCTCAAGAAACAGCTAACGCAGCGATTCCAAAACCTACAGGAACTTGTTCTAATCCAACGGCAAAATGCGTTCTGACATATAATAATTCTCAATATACTTGGGAAGTTATTGAACGTGGGGAAGACGGTGAATAATAACTTGCGGTAAAGTATCTGTGTGCGGTCTGCGCACCGCACACAGAAAGTAGTTCGGTGCGATATAGTAAGTATTTAAGTGAAACGACTAGGTAGATACAGTGATGAAAAAGTTTAAAGGAATTTTTGCAGTTTCATTCATAGCTATGATGACGGTGGGCATCGCTAATGCTAATATTGCGTCCCAGGGCTACGTAGACCAAGAGGTCGGTACCCGTCTATCAGCTATTTCTGGTTCTACCAGTGGTACAGGTAACGTTGTTACATCCGTTACGGCAAGTGGTGGTACGGTCACTGTAACAAAAGGCATAAATGCAGAAGTTATCTCTAATAAAACAACAACTATCGCCACAGCTGACAGTGCCAGTGATACAAAGTATCCGTCTGAAAAAGCTGTTGCTACGGCTTTGGCGGGTAAGGCGGATATTGAAGATATTCAAGACGCAATTACAGTTGATTCTGCTTTAAGTTCAAGCAGTACAAACCCTGTTCAGAATAAGGTTATAAATGCTGCTTTGGATACAAAGCAGAATGCAAATACTGCTGTTGAGGTTGCCACTGCTGGTACCGCTGTGGGTAGCGCAACGCAACCTGTCTATGTTGATAACACAGGTGTCGTTCGGGCTGGAAATTCAATACCAACAGTAAATAATGCGACTTTGACAATTCAAAAGAATGGTGCCTCTGTCGGTACGTTTACGGCAAATGCATCTCAAAATGCAACGGTAAATATCTCTGTGCCGACCAAAACTTCCGAGTTAAGTAACGATAGCGGTTTCGTTACGTCGGCGGATTTGCCAGAAACTTATACCTTACCGGTTGCAACATCAAGTGCGTTGGGGGGCGTTAAAAGTGCTGGTGATATAACAGTTTCAGCAGCTGGGGTAGTGACAGTAAACAGCGCAACAACTGCTACCAAAGCAACGCAGGATGGAAGCGGTAATAATATCGTTAATACTTATGCAACAAAGGCGCAGCTTAATGCATTGGATAGTACATCCAGTGGTACGGGCGCGTTTGTTACAGAGGTTACACAGACAGATGGTAAGGTTACAGTCACCAAGGGTAATGTAAAGATTCCTGTCGGCAGTGAAAGTGCCACAACCTATGCAACAATATGGGTTGAATAAGAAATTTTAAAATCCCCGTTTCGGGGATTTTTATTTTTTATAGTTTTTTAAAACTTGATTTAACTTATTTCTATAATATAATCAATGTGCTTTTAAATGTTATTAAAAGCGGACCTTGTTAGTAGACGGGTTTAGTCACCCGAATATAACAGTTTTAACTAACTTGTTGTCCCGACTTTTCGGTCGGGAAGTCGTTGTTATACAATAACCGCATTTGCGGTAAAGGCAACGAATTCATCGTTATATTTGAATGACTAACTTCCCGGCACCTACTTTCATAGGTGTTTTTTTCTTTGTTTTTCACATAAGGATAAAAAAATATGAAAGTTTTTTTGTCGGGATTATTATTTTTTTGT
>CASEJM010000033.1 GCA_949288265.1 uncultured Pseudomonadota bacterium
CAGGACTTCTGGGACTTTACGTCCACGCCATGCCGACGGGCGGGTATATAACGGCCATTCAAGCCCCCCGATTTCGAAACTTTCATTTACAGTGGCTTCATTTCCACCACCCAGCACATTATCCATCACACGAACCACACTGTCAACAAAAACCTGCGCGGCAATTTCACCACCAGACAGTATATAATCACCAATAGATAATTCCATTATATCATACTCATCAATAACTCTTTGATCTATTCCCTCATAACGACCACAGAGCAGAGTATATGTTGCATTTTTATCACCTGCAAACTCTCGTACCATTTTTTGATTTAATTGTGACCCACGCGGTGAAAAATATATAATTTTTCCACGTTTCTTGATAGAATCCAACGCATCACCAAGAACGTCCGGGCGCATAACTTGACCGACACCGCCACCAAATTGTTCGTCGTCGACACTACCATAATTATCATGCGCAAAATCACGAATGTTTATTGCTTTATATGACCAGACGCCGTTATTTAATGCACGACCGACAACCCCGGCACCCAATGTACCGGGAAACATCTCTGGAAAAATAGTTAATATATTAAAGTGCATATTTTAGCGTTCCCTGGTATTTGTATATAATTTATATAAGTGATCCATCCTCTGACTGCGTGTTGTAATTTTTCCTAAATTTCCTATAAACACAAAATCTCCGGCACAATACATTGACTCGTGATTTTTTACATAAGGAGATTTTACATAAGGACATCTTGCGTTGTGGGGTATTATTCTGCGTCCCCATTTATCTATAGAATAACCCAAAAATTGAGGACAAACAAGCACACAGCAACAATACCTAATTTCACCTTCTTCTGTTTTTTTGACAACTGGATCTTTCGGCACAAAAACGTGTTCGCCTTTTTCTAAAACAAATGTTTTATATGTAATCTGCGTTTTTTTGGGCATACTTTATACCTTTTGATAAATCGTATTATTATTCATATCTACATCAACACTACTAAAGGCAACCATTTTCCCGTTATCCAGTTCAAGTATGTCTCCTGCGCCATAGTTCTGAATATTATCAACTAATCCAATAGTTATGCCGTCACGAACGACAGGCATACCGATTAAATCTGCCTGATAATATTCGCCATCTTTTAAATCTGGTAATTCACCACGTTTTACAAAGAGTTCTATACCGCGCAATAGCTCTGCCGCATTTCTATCGTCGACCCCATCAATTTTAGCAATTACAACTGTAGAAGTTGGTTTTAACAGACGTACGAAATGAAAACTTCCATCTGATAATTTTTCGCTGTGCACTTTTAAGTTTTTTAAATCTGTTGGGGTTTGAGTATATGTTTGTACGCGCACCTCGCCACGAATTCCTTGGGGTGCCACTATTTTTGCGACTAAAATTTTTTGTTCATTTTTCATATTACTTTAATGCCCGGATGTCCCGGGCATATATACATAAGCAAAATTATTCCGCAACCGCTTCTGATGTAGAAGTTTCTTCTGCAACGGGTGCTTCTTCTGCCGTTTCTGCCTTTGCAGCAGCTTCTGCTGCAGCTTTTTCTTCGGCTATTTTAGCCAGTTTTTCTTGCTTGTCTTTGATTTTCATCAATGTTTTTTCTGACTGTTGATTCTTTTTCGTCTGATTTGGAACTTTACGAGCCTCAACCAAACCAGCATTTGCAAGAAATCTGTATACGCGATCAGATGGTTTGGCACCTTTGGCCAACCAAGCCTTAACTTCATCAACTTTTAAGACAACGCGTTTTGCATCATCACGCGGTAACATTGGATCATATTTACCAATAACTTCTAATATATTACCAGAGTTACGTGCATTACGAGAATCCGTTACAACTACGTGATAATAAGGACGTTTTTTTGCACCAAAACGCGCTAATCTAATAACTGTTGCCATAATTTTGCTCCTTAATTTATTTAACTTTTATACCCCATAAAATTGCACAACAAAAAATGCATCAAGAGCGAAACTCGCCGGTTGATGTCCCATACGCATACCGCATACTGGTTTAACTATAATGGCAATCTTCGGGATTTGCGCAAAAATTATGTACTAAAAAATAAAAAAAGTCAAACATTTTATAGTTTTTTATTATATTTTTTATGCTATACTTTATTTGCAAACATAAAAAACAAGGAGAACACATGAAAAAACTATCATTACTTGCTTTGGTTGCCGCCGCATTAGTTGCTTGCGGAGAGGACAACAAACCAACCCCAGAAGACTTTAAAACAGTAGAAGCCGAAATACAAGCTGTAAACACCGTAGAAACCCCATTGACAATAATTGGTATTGGGGCGGCAGGCGATTATGTAATTGCTATTCCTGCAACTGACGCATTAAAAGCCGTCGCTGCAAAGGAAAAAACAGTTACTTTCTTGTCAGTTGAAAATCCTCAACAGCTTGTTAAAGAAGGTCAGTGTTTAATTAATATAATTCCACAAAAAACCATGATGGAAATGAATACACCTGAAAACAAATGTAACTTCCGTATATTCTGTGGTAACGCAGATGACATGAACGCGGAAGCTTACGCTGTTGAAGTATGTTCTGAATAATATAGATAAAACCAAAATAAAAAAATCCCCAATTCGGGGATTTTTTTTAATACCAACCGCGCAATTTCATGGCTGTCGCGACGCGTTTTATAGAATGCATATATGCGGCTTCGCGCATTGACACATTATATTCTTCTTTAATTTTATAAATCGCGTTAAAAGCGTTTTTCATTGCGATTTCTTCTTTTTGTTTAACTTCATCTTCTTCCCAGTAATAACCGTATCGATTTTGAACCCATTCAAAGTAAGAAACTGTAACTCCACCGGCATTGGCTAAAATATCTGGCACAACAGTTACGCCATTTTTCAATAATATTTCTTCTCCTTCTAATGTTGTTGGGCCATTTGCGCCCTCTACGACAAGATTTGTTTTTATCAACGGTGCAGTATCTTTGTTAATCGTGTTTTCCATAGCACAAGGAGACAAAACGTCAACATCCAGTCCCCAGAATTGTTCAATGCTGATTTCTGAAGCACCAGGAAAACCTTTCAGGTTGCTTTTGTTCTCAGATTTAAATTTCATCAACGCATCTATATCAATACCATTTTCGTTAAATAATGTCGTATTCCATTCCGCTATGGCAACAACTTTTGCCCCCATATCATGGGCACATTTTGCTGTAAAGCTTCCGACGTTCCCAAAACCTTGTATGGCAACCCGTGCTCCGTTTAAGTTTTTACCAAGTTTCTTCAAAGCTTCATTCATAATGATAGATATACCTAAACCAGTCGCCGCATTACGACCTTTTGAACCAGATAATTCAACGGGTTTTCCTGTAAAAGTACCTAAAGAGGCATCGCCAGATAATTTAATATATTCATCAATCATCCATGCCATAATTTGACCATTAGTATTAACATCTGGGGCAGGCACGTCTTTCTTTTCACCCAAAATTGGATAAATAGCGTCTACATAACCACGACACAAACGTTCTAGTTCTCCTTGAGACAATGTTTTAGGATCTACTATAATTCCACCTTTACCGCCACCGTATGGTATTCCCGTAACTGAACATTTAAAAGTCATCCAAATAGACAACGCTGCAACTTCATCACGAGTTACGTTTGGGTGAAAACGTACTCCTCCTTTAGACGGACCAACAGCTGTATTATGCTGTGCACGAAAACCAGTAAAAACACGAATTGAACCGTTGTCCATTTTTACGGGTATAGAAACTTCAATCATACGTTGTGGATATTTTAAAATTTCATAAACATCCGCATCCATGCCCAGTTTATCACACGCTACTTTAACACGTTGCTGGGCACCAATTAATGGATTTAAATTTTCATTTGCCATAACTAAAACTCCCTTATGTTTGTTTAAAAGGCATATTAAATGTAGGACCGAAAGAAACAAAAAGCAATCATAAAAGGGTAAATTCGTTTTGTACTGGACTTTTCTTCAAAGCGGGTATAAAATCGAGCCATAACTTGCGGGCGTGGTATAATGGTAGCACGTCAGCTTCCCAAGCTGAAGACGAGGGTTCGATTCCCTTCGCCCGCACCA
>CASEJM010000034.1 GCA_949288265.1 uncultured Pseudomonadota bacterium
AACACCTGTCACAAACATAACAATCTGTGCGCCATCTGAAACACTTGATATAATTAAGCAAGGCGAAGAAGACCTTTTGAATGTTGGTAACATTGTTAAATCAGGATTAAATTATGTCATTTCAGATACATTATCTATCACAGATATAGTTTTGGGGCAGCCAGAACAATAAAAACATTAAAAACACCGGTGAATCCCCCTCTGCGTAGTATAACGAAGGCGGATATCGGTGTTTTGATTTATGTTTCAAAATAGATTTTTATAAATTTACAAATATTATATATGTGGTTATTTTTCGTTCTCGGTTATGTCACGAATAACCCTTTTTAAAGCATTAACATTACGACTTCCAATACCAGATTTTGTTTTATCCGCGGCATCAGTAATCTTTTTTATCCCTGTTTTCATTTTAGTTGCTTTGGTTTTTGTAGATTCTAGTTCTTTTTGTAGTTTGGATAATTGCATTTTTTGTAATGTGTTACGAATAAGTTCTGTTATTATTATTTTTTCGTCATAGTTAGTTATTTTTGAAAGGTCAATAAATGTGGCTGATATAAAACCTTTATCTGATAAAATATATTGCCCATTTTTTTCTGTTATTTTCATTGTAATAACAGCATCACCATTACTAATATTTTCCAATTGATGATTTAATGCAGATTGGTATTTAGTTTGCGGATTATGGTTTTCAAATTTTATATATCTTTTTTTAATGATGAATTGCTTATTTCTGTAAAAGAATCTATATTTTGACCGCTTGTTAAACTATCGCTTTCGTATACAGCGTCAGTTAACCGCATTATTTCAATAACATTTATAGCATTTAGCATGATAGTTTCCTTTTGTTTTTTTATTAGTATTATTATACCACAAAATATTATAAAAGGCGAAAAGCATTTATGGAAATTAATTGGTCTTAAATTTTAGTGATGTTTTGGTTCATTTTATTCGGCATTTGAAAAGTCTATAATAAGTTATCGCAACAATTAGATTTAAACTGGCCGTGCACCACATCGCCGTAAGCAGTGAAAAATTATCCGCAATTTTTCCGAATATCAGTAATAAAATACCGCCTGATATAGAAGAAAGTAGTGATTGTATATTTTGCATAGTTGCCCGTTGTTCATCTGAAAAATTTTCTTGTAATAAAGCGTTATATGCTGTGTGACTAAAACCATAAAAGAGATTTGTAGCAGAGTTTATAAATGGCGTTGTAATACCATTTAATAAGAATCCTGAAGCATTAAATATGAAAGATCCTGCGGTTGAAAAAATTAATGTTTTTAAGAAGCCAATTCTACTGACAATTGTTGCCATATAAAAACCGATTGCGCCAGTAAATTGCCTGAATAGGCGTGCCAAAGGTATTAAAGATGATGGTAATAATGTTGCAAAATATGCACCTTCCATATTATATGAAGTTTGACCTTGTAACATATTTATACTGATTAAAGCACGAAGTTTTTTGTCTTTCCATATTTGTTTGCACGACGACCACAATAGTTTGAAAGAGGACTTTTTCGTTTTTTGTCTGGTTGCGGGTTCATATAAGAATAAAGACGATATAAAGAATAAGAAACCAAACAGAACGGTACCCCAAGCCAGAACAATTAAGTCAAATAAAAACATTGTTCCAGTGGCAATTAAAGCACCCAAAATAGCACCTATTTGTTCCCAAAACATTATGCGAGAAAATACAACGGAAAATTTACTTTGTTTTCTGCAGTCTGCTAAGGTCTCGTATATAAGCGCTTCTTTTGTGCCAGAACTTAAGGAGCCGGCAAGACCGCCGATTATGCTTGCAAAAACTAGAACTATTGTTCCATACGATAAATTGCCAGATAATGCGATTAAAAAATATGATATAAACCATAAGAAAGCGCTTAGCCGTAAATTAAAAACTCTGCTGTATTTGTCTGATAAAATACCAGTCGGAATTTCTAATAAAGCTTGTGAAATTGTTTGTATAGCGAACATCATAGCCGCGGTTGTATAAGAACCTGTTACTTGATAAAACCAAACCACCGCCAGTATCGACATAGGATACAGCGCATCAATAAATGAAAAAATTTTTAACGCCAATATGTTATGGCGCGCACGACAAGCAGTCATGTATAACACTCTTATTAAATTTATGTATGGAAGTTACAGAGATTAA
>CASEJM010000035.1 GCA_949288265.1 uncultured Pseudomonadota bacterium
AGAATGTTTACAGTCAGAAGATAGATGTGGTGAAGATTATACTCAATGTATTGGTTTAGATACAGATACAATTATTCGTATGTGCCCATATGACACCTTGGTAGGTTGTCAAAAAGTTTACGGAGAAACAGATATTCGCGGTGATGATGTTTATGATGAACTATATAACGTTGCACAGGGTATTTTCTTAAATATAGATAATAATATGTTGGAATATTGTCAAACTGCTTTGAATGAGGCCATCATAGAAGCTTGTGGAGATACTGATACGTGTAATAAATTTACTTTGGATGAAGGTCTTGGAACGCGTTCTTTAGAATATAAGATATGTGATTATGCACTTTTTAATAATTATTCAGAAATTGGTTATGCAAATTGTCGTGTAGACTTATCACAAGTTACTGATGAAGAGTTGGGGCGTGTTCAGGGGGCGACTTCTGGTGAGCTGGGACCTGTTACACCAATTGCGGGAGTTATTGACGGTACAATTTATTGGGATGGTGTCGAAATTGATGAGAACGGTAATATTAGTACGGTTGACGATTATTTTGAGAACATTGGTATTACCGAAGTTTCTGATGCTGAAAAAGAAATGATTGCAAAAGAATTGGGAGTTTTACAGTTAAATTTAGAGGCGATATATAATTTGATAGAATCAGATCCAACAGTTCAGTTTTGTATGACTGGTCGTGAGGTTCAGGGAATAAAACCTTTTACTGGAGAAAGTAAACCTAGATTTCCGGAACTTACGAAATCAACAAGAATAAAAATTGCTACAAATGCGCTTAATTCCGCAAGGACGAATTACTATAAACGTTATGACGAGTTAGATGAGAAACTTAATAAAGATTATATAGAAATTGGTGAACGTATGGCAGAAATTCGCGGTGAAAACGCTAAGGATGCAAGACGTGAAATTGCACGTCAGGCGTGTGTAAATTTAGCGCAAAATTCTGCTTTGCCAAAGAGTCCAGCACCTAAGTCTTTATTCGGACAAATCACAGCTATTGTTGCAGTTGTTGCTGCCGCTATCGTTGTTTCTGTTTTTACTTTTGGGGCAGGGGGAATAGCTATTGGAGCAGGAATGGCAGCTGGGGCCGCGGCTTCTACGGCGTCGGCTGGTGCGGCCGCTGCAGCCGCAGCTTCTGCAACTGCGGCAGCCATGACAGGTGCCTCCATCGCTGGAGGAATTACCGCTGGCGCCGCTGCTGCTGGTGCGGCTGCAGCTACTGCTGTAACGTCTGCTGCGGTTGGCTCAGCTATAACAGCTGCAACAGCGGCATCATTGGCGGCTTCAGCTGTTATCGCTCCTGTAGTGGGCACTATTGGGGCGGCTGCTTTGTTGGCCGGAACAACTGCTCAACTTGCTGTTGATTATGTCCAACCACAACAACAAAATACAGTACTTGAATTATCAGGGCGTTACGAAAATAATCAATGGAATTACAGAGAAACTATCACAACAGATTTTAATATGGAAACTTTAGTTTGTCATAAATGTGTTACAACTCAAAATTGTAATTCTATAAGAACACCATTTTTTGGTAGTAAATCATGTAAAAAGTGGGCGGAGCCGCAACCGGTAAAATGTTCTGATATACAATTTTAAAATCTAATATAAAATTATTTTAATTCATTCAAATCTGTTATTACGGTTATGCCTTCTTTCGTCCATTGGTCACGGCATTTTTCTAAATTAAGAATATTAGTTTCCCCTAAATATAATATCGGACGTAAAGCTTTTTCTGGGTCTGTGCTTAATAACGCTTTTACTGGAGATGGTTTTTGCTTTCCAGCAGCAAACCATATTTCATCGTCTGCAATCCAAAAGTCTGGGTCGGTGTGTGCGGAAATTGCATTTTTGTCAGTAAATATTATATCGTTTTTTACGCTAAAAGTTACGCCTTGATTTTCAAGATATTCTATAACGGGTATAATATCTTTTGTACTTATTTCGGAATCATCCGTTTCTGTCACTGGTGAGATATCAAAATTTATGTCTGAAAAAACGGGTGCAAAAGACGGAATTTCCGTATCAATTGTTTCTTGCGAAAAATCAAAATCAGCCGGTAAAGGAAGCTCTCCATCAGGTGCTAAATCAAGATCCTGATCCGTTTTAGATTGGGGTTGTGATGTGGTTAAATTACTTATGTCAAAAATTGATTTTGGTGACGGGCCTATATGTGCACGAGCTCTAATAAATGCGGAACGTAATTCTGTAGGAATGATTTTCTTTTCGGTTTGTTCTGTTTCTGATGTTTTTTCTTGGGGTGAGTTATCTGTTTCTGGTGTGTCCGTTTTTTTTTCTTCTGAAACAGGTTCCATAAAATTAGGTAGTTTTGGTGTAAAAAGGGGTTTTTTAGTTCTTATTATTACTGAAGTAGTAGCAATATACATCGGAATTGCGGATAAAATTAATATGCCAAAAACAAAACCAGGAAAACCGCGTAAGTGCGCATGTGACAAAATAACCCAATTTTTCCAAACGAATATATCAAAGTTAAATAAAAAGCGTAAAATAACCCAAACAATAAAGATATAGCAAAAAGTCCATATAATGGCATGTCGATAATTTTTTAAAAATTCAAAGCATTTATTCATCAATATAAATTATAGACAACTTATAATATTTGTCAATATATTATTTGTTTTTGTGGTAAAATATGTCTAAAAAGTACTTTTTTTTGTATAGGTTTTAAGGTATAATTATAAAGATAGATTATAAGGGGGAGTTCTTATGCGTTCTCGGCTTAATATGTTCAGTTTGTCAGTAATTGGTTTAGGAATGTGCGCTTTTATTGGGGGGGCGTATGCGGCGACTTCTACGGGACGTGGGGCGAATAGCACTGCTTCTCAATTCAATCGTGCTTCCGCTACAATATCGGCTTCTTCACAGCGTATGCCGACTATGCCGACTTTACCTAATTTTACAGTTGGTAATACTACTGTAGATTTACCATCTGTTACACCAAGTTATCCGGATGACCCAGATGAACCGGATGAGCCAGATGAACCTGTACCAGAATGTCCTGATGGTGGCGTAAAAGATTCTGCTTATACAATAGATAATTGTATGGATGATATTTTAATGTGTGTAAATACTGGTGCTTTACCAAATGGAATTAATGATTTGTTTAATGAAGACTTGCGCAATTCCATTGTTAATGGAATGAATTTGTGCGCAACTCAAGTTGAAAGGTGTATAACAGAAGTTCGTAAAAATTGTTCAAATATTTATCGCTCTTCAGCTGACGTTTGGATTGATTTTAATTCTCGTAAAATACAACCCGCATATTATAACTTTGTTTTGCGTAAAACTGGGTTGACACCTAATCAGGCAGAAAATACGTGCTTGTTATTGGATGTAAATACTTATGGGCCAGCTTTTGCGGCTGTATCAAATTCAGGTAACGTAACCGAGGAATACAATATAGGTGTTGGGGCATATAATCGTCAAAACGGTAATGTGTTGATAAAAAATAATCCTCAGGGGGTTGAGTTAAATTATGGTAATTCTGGTGTTGACGGACAACGTGGTCACTATGCCCGTTGGGATGCGACAACCGCAGAATGTTGGATTCGTGTCGCGGCTTATAATAAAGATACCCAGATAAAAAATAGTTGGTTGTTTGGAGCGGCAGGTGATGATCAGCCAGCAGAAGTATGGCGTTTGGCTGGTGATACCTTTACATGCAATCGGGACTTGTTCGGTTTTTCGTTGATGAATAAAACAAGTACTGCTGCAGTTGTCGGTATAGGTGGTGGTGCCGTTGTTGGTGCTGGCGTCGGGGCAATTGCTGGACATGGTGCACGTGCGTTCGATTGTTCTAATACTAAGCATCGTGAAATGTTGACGGAAGAATTACGTATGGACGCGAATTTAGGCGCGATAAGTGAATTTTTAGAAGAAAGAATTTCACCGAATATCGATGTAATGACGAAGAACCAATGTGAAGGTATTGTTAATTTATATAGTAGGTATGCACAGGTAAAAGATGCCCTGAAAAGATGTAATACAGTAGAAAAGGTAGTCGTTGAAGAAGAATCTCTTTCGGTAATATGCGATACAAATTATAAAACACTTGAAGAGTGTTTTAGTGCACTTGTCCCAGAATGTGCCGGTAAGAATTTTGATGATGTTAATGAATGTGTAAAATTTGTATCTGAAGAAGTGATATCCGGCGTGATTAAGAATTTTAATAAGTCTTATCAGGAATCAGTTAATACTAATATTACTGATTGTTGGTTCTGGTCCTTAGCGGATGCCGATAAAAATGATACTAATATAAATTGTCCAGAAGGGGCAGCTGGTTGTAAAGAAAGTTTTGATATAAAACTTGAAGTTGAGGCTTTGGATAAGATTTTCAATAGCGACATAGTAGATTTGTTAAGAAATGGAGAGGATTCCAATATTGGTAAAAGTATCGGTATAGGTTTGGGTGTTGGTGTCGGAGCAGGGGGCTTGGCAACAGCGATAACAGCTTTCGTAGAACGCAGCAACATAAGCTGTCATGTTGGTGATGGTTTGGCTCAGGTTGGCTATGGTAAATCATATACAATAGAAGATTTAAAAGATTTCTATGTAAAATGGAATTTGAATTTACCAGATAATGTTACGCCGACAGGTTTGGCTGTTGATTGTGAGTCTTGGAAGCGTGCATGTGGAACAATAAAAGATTTGAATCAGTGTAAAGCGGCGCAAATGAATTATAAACCAGCAGAAGCCGCCACGGTTACATTAGTACCGACTGCGTGCACGGTATCGGGCAGTGTCTGTGTTGAAAATTACCCTGTCGCAAAATCTTATGGAGCATGCGAGTAGAAAATAGATTAAAATCTATGTATATAAAACCTCGCAATATGATGCGAGGTTTTATGTTGCTTTGTTTATTCTATTAGAAGATAGTGTAAAGCTCTGTCTTTTATTTTTATCGTTTTAATAAGTGATATATATACTATTAGTTTTTTCTTTAGTAAGTTTTTTAGAAAATAATTAATGGTTAATAAAAAATCCTATTATAAATTAATAGGATTTTTCGTTTCTTATTTATTATTAATTAGTTGTAGAACATACGTTAGAAGTGTCCATAGTTTCTTCGCCGAACAATAGATAAACAGCAACGCGTCTTTCTTTGGCTTTTGTAGTTTTATCCGCACCCTTTTTGGCACATTGTGCCCCAACCGGTACTGTGATAATTGAGGCATCGGATAGTTCAGGCCATTTTTTCTTTATATATTCTTTTACTGCAGTGGCACGCGCTTCAGAGAGTTTGTCATTCGTACATATTCCTTTCTCTTTGCATAGTTTTGATGTCTGTATAATTCCATCTGCGTCTGTATGAGCCACTAACACGATTTTAAAATCATTTTCGCTTTTAAGCTGTCCTTTTAATTTATCTATAGCTGCATCTAATGTTGTAGTGCTTTCTATTTCTGTTTTCCCACTGCCAAACATTGATTCATTATATAATGTTATTACAGGATCCTTTTTTACTATGTTGGCAGTAGGTAACGTTTCTATGCCTTTTGTCAGTTCTGATATTTTATTTGAATCAATTGAAGATATATTATAGTTACTCGCAATTTCTGGTAGTGTTGGTGAAGTACTTGACTTAGTTTCTTCTTGGTTTTTAGGGTCTTTACCTTCTTCTGCTTCTGGTGGATTTTTTGTGACGTCTGTCATAGATTGATTTTCTACGGATTCTAGCTCTTTACGAATAGTCTGTCTTTTGGCGTCATACTTTGCAATTATTTCTGCAGAATTTTCTTTTGGCTTATCGCCAACTTCGTTTATTAGAATGTTCCCAGCAATCCCAACCAAAGCCCCAACCCCGGCAACTGTCGCACCTGTTTTTAATTGCGAGGCCGTTTCAGATTTTTGTGCTTCCCATTCAGCCGCGTCGGCACTATTTGCATATAGCATGGCACTAGATAAAGATGTGAAAGCTCCGTCTGTCTTACCAATAGCTGCATTATCATATAAACCAGAAGTTGCAGCATCTAATATCGTCTCTGATTCAATGCCAGGGGTCATCCCTAGTGCTTCTTTACGTGTCTTTAAATCAGCGGCCAAAGTCGTGTATTCGTTATACAAAGGCAACAATACATTTGCACCGGGTAGGGTAATGTTAGACTCACCACCCTGAATAAACATTCCTTGACCATAATCACATCTAAATGTTGCAAGATATGCTGCCATATCTTGTTCTGCTGCTTCGTCAGCATTTTGTTCTGCTAATGCAGATGCTGTTTGCATGCCGCCGATTCCCATTGCACCGATACTTGCCGCGCCAAGTAAGCTATTCGCAGTTGATTGCTCTTTGGCTTTCATTTCATCTGCGTTCTTCTGTAACTCGGCTATTTTTGCTTTCGAATCTTCAGATGATAGGGTCGATACACAAGAAAGTTGATCATCACTTGGACGATAGTTTTCTTTACAATCATCAATTATACAAACTTCTTTTCCAGAATCGAAATCCCATTTACGATGTGCAGCTGTGGCATTTTGAGGCATGCTGGTACAGTCACCAGAAATTTCGACGCATTTACCTTCTTTGTTTGGATCATAACCATCTGTACATTTTGTGGCGTAACAAATTCCATTTCGTAGTTCACCGTATACTGCATGCTCTATTGCGCTTAGCTTTTCTTTTGGACATTCGCCTTCACTTTTAACACAAGCTGTTTTTGTATCGTTTGGTAGAAAACCTTTAACGCAATCTTGTATTTTACAAACCAGTTTATCATCATTTAATTCATATATTGCGTTTTTATAATTTGGATCATCTGGGGTACATTTTTTACCAACTGGATCTTCGCATGCATCGCCGATTGTGATTGTTTCACATTTTTGATCGGTACAAAAGTTTTTGCATTTTTCATTTGATGAGTCTAAGCAAATTTGATAGCCCGAAAAAGGTACTTCTTTTGAGTTGGTTAAAATATATTTATCTGATACACATTCGGTTGGAAAACACTTTCCTGAAACTTTATCTACTTTATATTTTTTAGTGTTGGGCTTATCACATGCGTCAACAATGACACTTTCAAGTTCTTCTGTTTCTAGTACTATCTCAAGATTTTCACCAGGTGAAACAATTTGCGTTTCATAACCCATAGAAGATACTTTGATGTTCGTATTTGCCGGGAAATTTGTAATCTTAAATTCTCCGTCTACATTTGTTAAAGTACCTAAAGCAGTAATTTTTTCATTTTCACCAATGTTTGTAAATTCCGCATTTTCAGGTACAATTGTTACACCAACTACTGGTTTTTTTTCAGTTTTACCATCTACAACAGTTTTTTCGAAAACTTTTCCCGATATTGTAACCATGTTATCTGCTGCAACCGCAGGTATAACAAATAAAATAGTAAAAATGCTTACTAAATATTTTTTCATATTCTTTATCTTTGTATTACTTTTCGTTCTTCATTATCATTTGCTGCGGTGTTCGTATCATTACCTACTATATTAGCAGTAGGCGGTGTTTCCATATTTTTTGTTAATTCTGACACTGTTTCTGAATTAATGGATGAAATATTATATTTATCTTTTGTATCCAATAATTCTGGTGATGTATCAGATGTTTTATTTCCTTGTTCTTCTGACTTATTTTCTGTTTTATCTTCTGTTTTGTCGTTTGAAGAAGCATTTTTTTCTTTTTCATTTTTTGTATCTTGCTTATCCTCTGCCTTGGTGTCTTTATTATCGGCTGATGAATCTGTCTTTTCCGCGCTATTGTCATTTATTGTCGCGTCTTCTTCTTTCGCCTTTTTTAATTCTTTTTCGGCTTTTTGACGATCAATTGCTCTATTTATGGCACCAGATGAAATTGCACCAGCAGCAATACCAAGCCCCGCACCCATTAATGCGGATGATGCCGATGTTTGTTCTCTGGTTAAACGATAAGCGTTTTCTTTAAATGTTGTTATGTCTATACCAAACCAGTTTGGGGTACAATCAAACACGTCACCTGCGTATAATTTTTTAGACGCATATAATGTTGTCTTTTCTCCTGCATAGAAATCTACTGTATAAACACAAGCCAGACTGCGTTCGTCAAACATGGCCCCAAGGCTTGCACATTGTTGAGACATTTGATCGCGTAGTTCGTATAAGCGTTCTTCGTCTTTCTTTACTTGAACTTCTGCATCTTGACGTAAATTAGCAAACACTTGCATTGCGCGGCTGGCTAACCCACTGTCGTGTTGTACGCAATTGTCCGCAATCTTTTTACATTTTGCAATGGCGGCATCACCAAACGCTTTGCCTAAGCATTTACTAAAGGTTTCGCCACATTCTGTCATAATACAATCGTTATATTGGTTCCCGCAATTTAAAACGGCATTGTATGAGGCTAAGCGAGCGTTCATATCACGGTCGGCTTTAATTTCTGTCCCAAATAAGCGGTATTCTTCACCCGTACAATTTAAATTACGGCGACATGCATCCATTTTATCGCCCCATGTGGTATCTGTATCGCCTTTGCAATCTGTGAAATCGTCACCACATTTTTCTTGCATGCAACTGCGTAATCCGGCATCACATTCATTGGAATTACGCAATTTTATAGTGTTGTTAGCACTAGATAATGCATCTTTTGCATCAAGTTCTGCACGCTGTTGCTGAATCATCTTTGCAAGATTATCAGCCGCAGAATCAGTGGTACTGGTTGAAGATGAGGATAAAAGCGCATCAAATTGTGAAGTTTTATTTTCTACAATAATTTCTTCTTCAACAGGTTCCGATTCGTTTTCTTCCTCTATTTCTTCTTCAGAATCCGTCGGTGTACTTGTTGTTGTAGGCATGCGCCCAACATTTTCACGTAATGAAGACGATACCGTAGGGCGAGATGAGACGGATGTGCTGGTCGTACCACGAGCAACCACTGCAGCTTCTGCAGAGAAAGAAAGTAATGCAAACACCGATACGCATAAAGTTATGCTAGAAATTAAGACGTTTTGATAAAAATTTTTTTGCTTCGTTTTCATTTCTTTTATTTATTCAAGTACGTCACAGGCTAGTTCGTAAAATTTACAAAATAGCGTTGCTGTTGCGCGTTCAGACCCGTATCCAACATCACATTTGTTTGGCATACTACGTTGACATATTGTTTCTATGCATGAATTTAATGCTGCGTCATCTTTACAAGATGCTTGCGCTGATACTAATTTTTGTTCACGAGCCAGCTGATAATTTTTTACTATACCTTCTATTAATAAATCCGCGTTCGCAATCGCGGTATTTCGCTCATCACTTAAACTTGTACGAATGTCGGCAATGTACTCATCACAACCAGAAGCTTCAACGCTGCATGCAGAAAAGAAATTATTAAAACTTACCTCATCTTCACAGGCGCTGTAGTCTGGACCACATCTTTTTTCTTCTATCATACAAGCCGTAATTGTTGATAAACAACTTGATGCGCTGACTTTTGTGGTGTTGGCAGTGGCAATTGTCGCGGTCATTTGGGCACTGATACCCGCAGCGCGACAAGATTGTTCTATTAATTTATCGTATACATTGGATACGTCGTCCGTAGTACAGCCTTCAACCTTTTCTATGCACTGTTTTGTTGCCCATACATAACGTTGACCGGGATCTGTTGGCGCATTTTTTAACTCTTTTTCACTTAAAACATATTTTGCGGATTGACCGACCGATAAACTGCGCATAGCAGAACTTGTCGGTGGGGTGCCCGCACTAGACGTACCACAATATTGACATCGTGCGGCAGGATTGGATGATACGTTTATCGCACATACTGAATCTAAACACCTGGTCAAATTCATCTGAGAACACGTCTCAGCCACTGCAACACCATGGCAACTAATTAAACCACATACAAAAAGTAGGGTACTTTTTTTCATTTCTCTCTTTCATAAAAGTATATCAAAAAATACTTTTTCTGCAAAGCCTAAATATACACATTTTTATAAAAATATTCTTTTGTATTGACAAATGTAATATTTTGTCCTATATTGTTTGTGTAAAAAAAACAAAAGGGAATAATTATGAACTGGAAAAAAATATTAGCATATGTAAAATCTAACGATTTTATTATGTTTGGTTGTTGTTTCATTCTTCTGGCAGGTGCTGTTTCTGTGATTTCTGTAGCTGTTACTAAAGATCGTTGTGAAAAGAAGGCAAATGCACAAATTTCCAAAAAGGAAAACGAAATATATGACAATCGTTTTACAATAGACGTTTTGCGTGATTCTGTTAGGATGTTATCTGATATGATAAATATTAAGGATGAGAGCATATTAAAGTTACAAGACTCTGCTTCTTTATATAAAGAAAAGTGGAAAGACTGTGAGGATGGTAAAAAAAGATGTGTTACACCTAAAAAACCACGTACACAACCTCGTACTGCGCCAGTAAAACCAGTTGTTGTTCCGTCTAAACCTAAGCCAGTAAGGGATACAGTTTTTGTGGTTTTGGATGTTAATCCGGATCAGAAAGACGGTAAAGAAAATGTTACGAAAATTGACTTAGACGATAAATCAAGAAATAACGAAAATATTGTCGTTCAAAATGCTAACCAAAATGGAAGCAATACTGAAATAAAACTTAATAATGGTTCTGTAAATAACGGCAATATAGTTGTAAATAATGGTGGCAGCGTAAAGATTGAAAGCAATCGTCAAGCAATAGACTCTTTGCGCATGGTCGTTGATTCATTGAAAAATAAATCAAATGGTGGCTGTTCTGTTGTTTATATGAAAAGAAAAATAACTACATATAGACGTACACGTTAAAAAACTATGTATTATAATGCGTTCTAAGTTACACCTTCGACATATTTTGTCGAAGGTGATTTTTTTATATGAAGTTTTTTCTAGACATATAATTTGGATGTATGTTAAAATATCTCGTATAGAGAGAATTTTTTATGAAATACATCAGATTATTGCTATTGTCGTTGGTTTTTATTTCGCTTGGTTCCTTTGGTGCAAAGGCGGCTAATAATAATGAGTTTATGGTTGCGGCTCAGTTATTGTCTGCGGCAAAAAATGCTGATATTCAGCAAGTGCAGGTTTTGATAAATAGTGGAGCCAATGTAAATTATATTGATAGTACAGGGTTATCTTTAGTTTGTACTGCGTTAATGAATAATGATCTTAGAGCAGCTCAGATTTTACAGATGTACGGTGCAGATGCATCGCAGTGTGATCGTCAGATAAAGCAATATGAATCTCGAACTACGAAGCAAAATAGTGGGGGGCTGTTTAGCGGACTATCCTCCGCCCATACGATTTCTTTGGCGGCGGCGGGGGCCGCCGTTGTTGTAGGTGGGCTTTTTTTATTGACGGATTGGCTTGACCCTGGTAACGAAAATTCAAGCGGTTCTTCAAGTGGTAATAGACCTGGTGGGGATGGTAATACGGGTGGTAACGGTACAGCAACGGTGGATTTTACCATACCTGTTGGCCCAGCATATTTTACTTCTGGAGGGGAAATTGCGTATAGCACAGCAGCATATCAGAAAAATTTGGCGTTGTGGGATCCCAGTGCCGGTGGAATAAGAAAGGCAGACTTTAACTATTTTAGACCGACAGAACAACCTACGAATAATTATTTATTGGATGGTATAGCTCTTCCGTTGCAGAATTATTTATTGATAATGCATGGTTATTCTTCTTTTGCAAACGGTTATATGGGGCAATATACTTTTCGTGATCAGAATCATAACCCACAGCAAATGTTAAATACGACTGGTGGGGGTAAACCTATTCGAACGGCATTGATTACAGCAAATGGGGTAAATCCAGTTGGTTCTGCGGGGCGAAGTGTTGATGGCATAGCATGGGCAAGCTCGACAGCCGAAAAGGCTAATACTGGGGCCGTGGATAAATATGCAAATTATAACGATCCTACTGGTGGGAATTTGGGAAGTGAATTAGCAAATTTGGGTGGAACTGGTAGTTTTGATTTATCTGGCAGTGGTACCGCAATGAACCCTTTTGCAACTTCGGATGAAACGGCGTTAGCAAAAATTGTTGGTGGTTGGGAGGCAAATGAAAGAGCTGTAGGTGACTTATTCGGTTTTGCTCCAAATAGCCAATTGGCAATATATAGAACAGGTAACGGCAAAGGTTGGGTTGATATTACAGATCCAACAGCTGGTGAAAGCGTAGGAACTTTAACGGATTCTGGTGTTGCAGGTAAACCCGGTGAAATAAACCCAGGAGATACAATAGAGTTTAATGGTGTAACATATACAATTTCGTCTGCGCTGGATGATGCTGGTGTTACGAATCCTACAATCACAATTAATGATACTACGTACAAAATAGGCGCTGGCAGTACTTTGTTAAAAGGGACATGTTCTGGTGATGAGTGTACAGATGTTTCTGATATTGCCATATATCAAGGGACGGATGGGTATTATTATATAAATACTAGTGGTGGTACCACCGTAGATGGGGTTTATATGATTGATAATAATAATATATATGCCCAAAAGGAGTTAAAGGATATTGATATAAAGACTTTTGAGACAATATCAAAAATGTCTAAAATATATACCATAGGTGATGTAAACGGTTTGTCTTCTATTGCTGTTACTGTTTTAAACCCTGATTCTAGAAGTACTTCTTATCTTAGTATGGACGGGGTTGAATCGTACATCGCTTTGACAGGGGGGAATAATCTGACAGCGTTTATAAATTTAGTAAATAATTATTACGAAAAAGATACTACAGATCCAAAGACTCAGGGACAATATGCTAACGAAGTCCTAGGAAATTATGTTTCAGGATTGCCTATTTTAATAATGCCTGCTGGGGAATTTAATTATGGTTTGGGGGATGGAAAATCGTTAAGTGTTTTGGATGCGACTTTTGAAAATTACGCGCCGGCAATATATAATAATTTAGATCATTCTTTTATGACAATTGTTGCTGTTCAACATTCTGTCGGAACGTCTGAGGCAGATAGTATTTCAGATTATGGTAACGGTGTAAATACAGATTATGGACCTTTGTATTTGTCTGTTTGGAAGGATAGTGAAGGGAACAACTATATGTCTCGTAAATGTGGAATTGCTGGGTTAGGTATAAATGGCGTTGACCCATGGTGTTTTTCTGCGGCCGGTCCAACTGCAGAAATGGCGACTGCTTCTGCGGCCGGGGCTGTTGCAGCACTTAAAAGCGCGTTTAGCTATATGTCTGGTAACGATATTTTTGTTCTGATGGCTCTGACCGCTGATGGGCCGTACCTTGGAACAGATAGTACAGGTAAAGCTTTTACAGTTGATGGTTTGGTTACTTATTTAAAAAGTATGTATTCTTTACCCCCTGATTATCACGCAGATCAATTATTTGGTCAGGATTATTTAGATGCTTTTGCGGAAGTATATGGTTATGGTATGATAAATCTTGAACGTGCAATGACGCCAGGAAATAGTGTTTATTTCTATGACGGGGATTCTATTGTTTCGGCCAATGGAAATGCGTATTGGCGGGCGGCTTCAAATACAATTTTCAGAGCTTCTTCTGCATTCAGTCCGTCAACTGCAACAATCAGTGCTCCTTTCTATGACGTATTGGAAAGTGTTGACGGCGATATGTCTTTACCTCGTATTTGGAAAAATGAATTTGCGCTGGGGGCGTCAAGTAGACGTGGGCTTTATATGGGTGATGTTTTAGGTGAGTTTAAAACTCGCAATGATGTATCAGAACGCATACAGGTTGGTAATATTGGTTTCTCTATGTCTATGTCTGAAAAACCATATGCTGATAATTTAGATGGTCTTGATAATATGGAATTGGATTATACGTCTGGGAATTGGAATTTTGCTGCTGGGTATCAACGACATTTTACAGACGGGGCGTCAAGATTTGATGGTATGTCTAATCCTGTATTAGGTTTGGCGTCAAATGTGATTACTTCGGATTTAAAATATAATACTGGGCGTTGGACTTTTGGTGGGCGTTTCTATTCGGGGGCAATTACCGACGAAACGATGTTAGATAATGACCCGACTTTGTCATCGCAATACTTGCCAGCTCGTTTAGGTATGATGCAGGGGGCGCAATCTGATTTTGTTTGGCAGGATGAAAAGTTAGGTTTTACTGCTTCTGTTGGTACGGCTTATGAAACAAATACTTTGTTGGGGGCGCAGACGGGTGGTTTGTTAGATATGGGTAATGGGGAAACAATGTATGTTGATACAGAGTTTCGTTACAGCCCAATTGAAAATCTTACAATGACTATGCGTTCCACGTTTGCACGTACAATGACGGATGCTAGTGGGCTATTTATTCTTGATATCAGTAATATTTATTCTAACGCATTTGCGTTTGGCATTGATGCGGGGAACTTTAGTTTTGGTGTATCGCAGCCGTTGACGGTAAGTAACGGTTCTTTAAGATATCCTTATGCGGATTACGATGTTATAGATTTAGGAGACGGTAAGTATGATCTGTCTATAACAAATATGCATATAGAAAATGTTAATTTACGTCCAGAAAATAAAGAAGTTCGTTTTACCGGTTCTTATCGTCATAGTTTTGGAAATTTTACAGATGGTGCGATTGGTTTCATATATCGTGTTAACCCTAATAATACGGATGAATTTGGAAACGAATCGATATTTATGATGAAACTAAGCCACCGTTTGGGAATTTAATAAAGTTTTTCGTCCGGCGTCACCCTATGGTTGATGACTATAGGGTGTTTTTTGTTTAAGTGCTTGATAAGTTTTTTTTTAAGTTATAATATAAATTGACAAAATACAAAAGGTTAACTATGAATTTCTTTGAAATTGTTAAGGATTATTTTTCTTCGTCACGTTGCGCTAAGTTTGCCAATCCTGTTGAAGATGCCAAAGTTTTATCTGCTATTGCAAAAGAATCAATTTATCTTAAAGCAAGTAATGGCGTGCAATATTACTACTATTTTCCGCAAGATAAAAAAAACATATATATAGCAAAGTATCTAATGGTAAGGAATGGTGTAAAGGTCAAAGTTCATAATAGTAAGTATTATTATGTTAAACATAAAGCATTACGTATACCTAGATCTAAATTAGAACGAAATTCAAGAATCAAAAATTTTGTAGAGTCAATTAATATTTGTAACAGTGCTATGACTAAAGCTATGATTGAATCAAAATTAAAAGCCATTTGTTGTCAGATGAATGGAAATGTAAAATAAAAATAAGCCCTCTTTAAAGTGGGCTTTTTTTATTTACTTACAACAACCATTGCTGTTCGCATTACCGTATCTCCGAACATATAACCTGGTTGTAATTCTTCAACAATCGTGTTTGGTGCCGGTTTTGGATTGGTATCTGCAGGTGTCTCTATTACTTGTATTGCATTATGAAATTGCGGGTTCAAAATCTGACCAATCGATTCGATTTTAGTTATACCAATTTGGGTAAAGGCATCATTCATTGCCATCGCCATTGATCGTATTCCTTCGTCTTCAGGGGAATGTTTTTGTGCCGCTTCTATGGCGTCCATTACGGGTAAGAACTTTTTTGCAACAGACATGGCACGATTGCGAGCACTGGATTCTATATCCAAACTTGCTCTACGACGTGTGTTTTCTAGTTCGGCCGCCAGCCGTAAATATTTATCAGTCAAGTCGGCAATTTCAGCGTTTAATTTTTCTTCTTCTGTAATTTCTGTATTATCAGATTGTTCGCTTTGTGATATTTGTTCTTTATTATCCGTAGCGTTATCAGAGACAGAAACTTCGTCTATTTTTACGTCTTTTTCTTCCATATCTTTACTCATTTTTTTTCGGGGGGGCGGCGGATGACGCCCCCTTTTTTACTATAAATTTATTTTACGCTGGTTATTATAGGTATGAAATCGTCCGGTTTCAAGGATGCGCCACCAACTAATACGCCATCAACGTTTGGAATAGACATAATTTCTGCCGCATTTGAGCCTTTTACACTAGCTCCATATAATATAGGAGTGCCAGACAATCCCATAGACATTAAAGTATCTGCAATCAGTTTATGTGCTTCTGCTATTTCTTCTTTGGTTGGCGTTAAGCCTGCACCAATCGCCCAACGAGGTTCATAGGCAACAATTATGTTTTTATTTGTATCATTCGGAATTGATTCTTTAACGCCTGATTCTATAATTTCCATAGTTTTACCAGCTTGTTTTTCATCCATCGTTTCACCAACGCAGACTATTGGCGTTAAACCAGCTGATAATGCCGCTGTGACTTTCTGGCGAACGATATCATTTGTTTCATTGTGATATTGACGACGTTCACTATGGCCAACGATGACGTATTTGGCCCCTGTGGCAGCAACCATTTGTGCTGAAACTTCGCCTGTGTAAGCACCGTGGTCATGCGTACTGACGTCCTGGGCGCCCATATAAATGCGATTTGATTCAACCCCCAGCATTGTATATGGGACGCACAGAATTATTTTATTTTCTGTTTCAACGTTTTGTAAAGCCGCAACCATATCTGTTAAACCTGTTCGTGTTCCGTTCATTTTCCAGTTGCCTGCAATAACTTTCATTGTTTTTCCCCTTTATTTTAATTGATTTTTCCGATATTGTTTTGCTATGGTATCGCAAAAGGGGATTAAATGCTAGAATATTTACGTAATGCGGCGGATAAGCCATTGGCAAAGATTCTTATTGGAATTTTGGCGTTTTCTTTCGTTGGTTGGGGTGTTGCAGAATGGATTTTTGGCAGCGTTGCCGGTGATACAACTTTGGTTAAAGTTGGTGATTCCGAAATCACGATGCAGCAGTTTAGTTTAGAAAAAAATCGTCAATTATCATTAATGACGCGTGACCAACAAAGGGCAACTTATGCGGATCCGTCATTAACTCAGGCTTTAAATGAACAGGTTATGTCAGCTTTGACCACACAGGCTATGGCCGATAGCAGGGCGGAAGACCTTGGTTTCGTTGTATCAGACGCTCAGATAGCAAGGGAAATTCGCGAATTCCCAGAATTTCAATTAAATGGTGAATTTTCGACGTATCTGTTTGATAGTGTGTTAGCTAATAGCGGTTATAGTGAGGCGGCTTTTGCGGATATCCTGCGCAAACAGGTTTTGCGCGGTTATGTTTTAGGTGCTATGTCAGTTCCTGTTAACGTATCTGATTTTATGGTTAAAGCAGCTTATAACGCTCGATATGGACAGCGTCAGATAGATTATGTAGCAGTTGATTTTTCAGATTTTGATATCGGTACACCGACGGATGAACAGCTGCGTATGTATTATGACCAGAATCCTCATGTTATACCGGAACAGCGTGAAGTGTCATATGTTTTAATTCCAGCTGATATGGACAAACCAGATAGTTATGATGAAGCTTATAATCAGGCTGTTTTGGTTGAAGATGATATCATTGCTGGTGATGCTATGGCGGACGCGGCAAAACGGCATAATGCTAAATATGTTTCTTTAGGTGCTTTTGATGCCGGAAGTCGTCCAGTTGACGAGATTTTAACAGATAATATGATGAACCGCATATTTGATATGGAAGAGGGGCTTGAAAGCGAATTGATAGAATCTAAAAAAGGTTTTGTAATCGTTCGGGTGGATAAAATTATCCCTTCTCATAATGCAAAATTTGATACAATAAAGAAAAATTTAGTATCTGATTGGAAACGTTCTGAACAGCGTAAGCAAGCTTATATTAAGGCGAATGAATTACTGGTTGATTTAAATGATAACGGGGCGTTGCCAGGGAAGAAGACCGTAACAATAACGCGTGCTTCTGGTGCTCCTTTAGATGTCTTAAGTGCCGCATTTAATTCGGAAGTTGGCACAAATTCAATTGTAAACGGTCAAAATTCTTTTTATGTTTTACATATAGAAAAAGAGACAGATCCGTCGTTGGATGAGAAAAAGATGGCCGACATACGAAAAGAATTAGAAAAATCTATCAATAAAGAAATTATTGATGACTATAATGCGTTCTTGATTCGTAAGTATCCAATAAAAGTAAACGAAAAAGTATTTAATAGATTCTTTGCAAAATAATATGTAAAAATATCCCCCACTTTAAAATGGGGGATATTTTTATCGTGTTTTAGTATGCTTAGGAATTACACAAAAAGTATTGTATTTATCATTAAAGCAGGCATTAAACCCATTTTTTTTAAATGTGTTTAACCACCACTGATTAGACTTTATTAATCGTGGTTCATGGTGAAGTAATTCATCATCCATTTGTCTGGCGGCTATAACGTCTTCTATTGTATTATGTATTGCGATTAGCATTCCTACGTGTTTGAATTTAGCTAATGCCAGTGGCAATGTTTTTTCTGTCAGATATGTTAATGTTCCATTACAATATGCGATATCTGCCGTTATAGGCTGTTGGTAATCCAGAATAGATTTTATTTGAATCTTGCCAGTTTCAAAATATTTTATGTATTTAAGACCTAATTTGTATGTTTCTATTGGGTATTTTTTTATATCGATACCAGTTGCCTCTAAGCCCAGCATATCAGCTTGGTAAACTAATTCACCAACAGCGGCCCCACAATCAAAAAAAGATTTAGGTATTTTTTGTAAATATGATTTATAAATTTTTATTAGTTCCGTAACCGGAATAGAGTACATAAACCAAGCCGTTCCATCGTTGTCTAGGAAAGGGTAATGTAAATATGGATATTTCTTATCATAGTAATACATGTTTGTATTCAAATATATTTTTTATTATTAATCAATAAAAAGCGCCATTTAAGGCGCTCTTTTTTATGAAAGTTTATGAATTACTAAACCACTACGTAATTTTGGTTCAAACCAAGTTGTTTTTGGTGGCATAATATTTCCAGTATCTGCGATATCAATGATTTGTCGCATAGTAACAGGGTAAAGTGCAAAAGCAACCGCCATTTCACCAGAATCTACGCGCTTTTGTAATTCACCAAGGCCGCGAATACCGCCAACGAAATCAATACGCTTGCTGGTTCGTAAATCACCAAGGTTTAATATCTTATCAAATACCAAGTTGGATAATACCGTTACATCCAGTACGCCAATCGGATCGTTATCATTATAGGTACCAGGTTTCGCTGTTAATGAATACCACTTACCATCAAGATACATTCCGAAATTATGCAATTTATTTGGTTTATAAATTTCTGTACCCATTTCTGAGATGTCGAAAGATTCGCTTAATTTATTTAAAAATTCTGCTGGCGTCAGCCCGTTTAAATCTTTGACCACACGGTTATAATCAATCACTTTTAATTGGCTTTCTGGGAATATTACTGCAAGAAAATAATTGTATTCTTCGTTCCCAGTATGATTCGGATTAGCATTACGTTTTTCTGCACCGACAAGTGCGGCAGCTGCTGTTCTGTGGTGACCGTCTGCAACGTACATGGCAGGAATGTCTTTGAATATTTCTGTAATGCGTGCGTTAATTTTGTCGTTGTCTATTTTCCAGAATGTATGACCAAATCCATCTGGGGCGACAAAGTCATATTCTGGTTTGTGATTTTTTACGTAATCAGAAACGATTTCGTTCATTTCATCAACGTCTGGATAAGCGAAGAAAACTGGTTCAATATTTGCGTCTTGAATACGAACATGAATCATACGGTCTTCTTCTTTATCTTTGCGAGTTAATTCATGCTTTTTTATTTTACCAGACATGTAATCATCAACATTTGCAGCAGCAACCAGACCATATTGTGTGCGACCGTCCATTGTTTGGGCGTATATATAATACATTTCTTTATCATCTTGAACCAACCAGCCTCGATTTTGCCAAAGTTTAAAATTTTCAACTGCTTTATCATATACAGCTTGGCTATGTTCATCGGCAATCGGATCAAAATCTATTTCTGGTTTTATTATATGTAATAATGACTTTTCTCCGGCTTCTGCTTTCGCTTCTACAGAATTTAATACATCGTATGGGCGAGAAGCAACTTCGGCGGCCAGTTCTTTAGGTGGTCGAACACCGGCAAATGGTTTGATTTTCATAATGACTACTCCTTTTGTTTCGTTAATCAGTTAAGGAGTATTATACACCTTAATTTTCAAAATCACCCGATTATTTTACTATATTTTACATATCTACGCGTGCCGGTATAATTGTTTCTGACTTTGTAGCGTCTAGCGGGTAAGATTGAAAAGGTACCGTCGAAAAATCTATTTTATTTAAATCAATAGAACGTAACGTACGATTATACATTGTGTGATAATAAACAATTCTGTCGTGCATATCTGTAGCAATCGTCCATTGCGTTGCGGATGGCATATTTACTGGATATTTACCAACAGGAAATTCAGTTCCTAATGGGACATCAAAGTTATTTAGTATATGAAACGCTAATAAAACCGAATCGTAAGACTTGTCTTGTTTGATTGAATAAGTCTGCAAGAAAGAAGCGCGAACGAATCGAGATGGCGGTGTAAAATCACCAGGTAACCCAAGAAAACCAGAACCCGCGCCAAAAGCAGTTAATTTTATTTTACCGAAATCAACGGGACCAGCAGTACCAGGGGCAATGTTTACATAATTGTTAAGATTTTTTAATTGCCATGGATATTCAGGCGAATTCGTTAATACGCCAAGTTCACTGTCATATACATTGGCTTTGCCGTTGACGAATTCAATGATTATTTGTTTACCAGAAGGTTCTGTTACTCGCCAATGTGCGGTTGATGCACGTGGGTCGATGCTTGTTACACGAATGTTTTTTATAGCCGCTTTAACTTGATCAACAGTTGAAAACCTGGATAAAATCCACGATACTAATTGAAAATCAGATATTGTATTTGCTTTATATTCTGGGTTGTATTCTGGATATTGTCCATAGCCTGGGAAATAAAATAATCCCGCTGATAGCCCAGCTTCGTTCATACCGTCAACAACCCATTCGGGTTTAACAACAGCCAGACCAACATAACCGTACATACTTGAAAAGGCCATGCCACCAGTTTCACCGTTTGGTAACATTGATTGTTGAATATAACCTCGCGGAACAATGGTGTATAAATTTTCCATTTCCGATTCGCCCCACTCAATTGTGCGAGCGGTAACAACACCATTATCTTTAGACGTCAAAGTAATACCCGTACAGGCATTTGCTTTGTTTGCGCATATGCTAAGTATAATAACCAGCGCAGAAAATAATTTTCTCCCTTCCATATATGAATTATTATAAAAGCACAAAAATAATTCTACAGGAAAGATATCTGTCACAAAAAATATTTTTTTAAAAAAACCGCCGTTTTGGCGGTCTTTTAGTCTAAATAATAAACTATCGTTGAAACAACCCTGACAGTTTTGTTTATTTGTTCGCTCTCGTTTGTTCCTGGAATTTGCTCGCGTGGTAATACAGAAAATACACCTTGGTTTGCCGTTTTTATATTTCCAACCTTACTATTAGAGCTTTCTGCGAATTGTTGTGCGGCTTGTTTCGCATTTTTTGTCGCTTCTTCTAGCATTGCGGGTTTGATTTCGTTTAAACCTGTAAACAAGTAAGAAACAGGTGACATATAACTTTGATTATCAAAAATTACACCCTGGGCAACCAGCGAACCAATTTTACTTAAAGCGGATTCTACCAAGTCTACATTTTGTGTACGCACAGTAATTGTCTGATCTAGTATATATCTGGAATCAATTGGTTGAGAAGAACGATATGGATCAGTCATTAAATCGTTTGTATTGATTCGTTCAGCTGAAATTTCAGTATCTTTAAAGCCTTGTTCCTTTAGAAAGTCTGTAATTAAAGTTAGGTCCGCGTTTAGTTTTTTTTGCGTTGCAAAAAGGTCGTTTCCCGTCGTTTTAAATTTAATTTTCCAAAAAGCAAGATCTGCTTTAACTTCCATTTCTGCCAGGCCTTTTACAGTAACGGTTCTGTTATTAATATGTGAGGTGTAATAAAAATAACCTGGGAAAAAACCTGCCAATACAAATGCTAATGCAATTATAATTATATTTTTCATTTTTTTATCAACCATGTTTATTTCTCTTTTTGATGTTTAGACATATTGTAATATTTATAATAATAAAATTCTATGATTTAATTTAAACATTAGTAATAAAATATATATTTTTTTATTTCTTTGCCGTGCCTTCAAAGCCCATGTAAAAATCAATTTTGTTGGAGTCTTGTGACGAAACTTGGTTTTCGGCTTTTTGAAAATAGATATAGCCGTTTATTCTATAACCAACGAAAAGATTGTGGATGCTTTAATTAATGCCAAAGACCGTGGGGCTAAAATCAGGGTGATTACAGACAGATTACAATCTAAGGGCAAATATTCGCTGGTATCTAAACTGATTGATGCTGGAATAATTGTTAAAACAAATGTAAAGCATAAGATTATGCACCACAAATTCGCAATATTTGACGGCAAGAATATTGAAAACGGCTCTTATAACTGGACTGAAAGTGCCAGTAAATCAAATGCAGAAAACTGCACTTTCTTTCAACAATCTTCCAATAAAGTATTTACCAATCAGTTTAATTACCTGTGGAAATTATATTAAACGGCGGTTTTTAATAGACAGTTGTCATTGGATGCTTCTGACATATTGCATTTTCGCCTTATAAATATCCGTGTATAAAGGTTTTTACCACCTATGCGGACACTTTTACCGTCATAAGTAAAATCTTTGTCCAGACCCAATATTTCAAACTGCTGAGGATTATATCTGTCTATAAAGGTTACAGGAACACCCATTATACCCATATAGTCGTATGGGATATTCCTTTTACATTTAACTTCAATGGCATCAAAGTTGTCATATTTTGGGTATGCGGTTTCATTACCAGTATATTGTTTAACCAATGGAATTTCTTTTGGCATATTTTTATGA
>CASEJM010000036.1 GCA_949288265.1 uncultured Pseudomonadota bacterium
AAACTCTGGTGCGAGCAAAGGGGCTCGAACCCTCGACCTCAACCTTGGCAAGGTTGCGCTCTAGCCAACTGAGCTACGCTCGCACTGTGAGGCATATTTTTACATATCTTTTTTAATATTGCAAGCTTTTTTTATGCCAGAAAAAGAACCCGCAAATACGCGGGTTCTCATAACGCAATACTATAACCATTTCCAAGGTTGCAATACTTTCAGCAAACTATATGCGGTACGTTTATCCGTAAATGTGTGACCGCAACGTGGGCATACTATAAATGGTGCAATCATTGCTTTCGTTTTCTTAAACATAGCCATCCATATATACAACCCAAGCAACCAAACCGCCGCTACTAAGCCCCACGCAACATAACCAAAATATTTATCAACTGTATCTGTAATAACATTTATTACCGTCACATCAGACTTTGATAAGTCGTCATATATTTTCGTCGCAACAGGCCATGATGATGGACGCCACGGATATACATGTTCTATACCGTAATTTGTTAACAAAGTCGTACCCAAACCACCGGTACTTTTATCTAATTGCTTCTTTACCGCTTGGTCAATCATATCGTCAATTTGAATCTGTAATACGCTGGTCAGTTGAGTTTCTACTTCGTCCAACTTTTCATTTACCAGCGCGGCAGTATCATCAACTTTAGCAATCGCTTCATTTGCTTTATCTATACCAGTATTTGCTACATCTACGCCTTTGTTTACACTATCCAAAGCTTTATCAACACCACTTGTATTTATACCAAACTTACTTGCTAAACCACTAAGTTTTTGTACTTTATCAGTTGTATCTTTCACTTCTTCAGTTTTTTCTTCCGCCTTAGCAGTAGTATCTTTGGCCTTGGCCGTTGTATCTGTTACTTTATCAACAACGCCTTCTGCCATACGAACCGTATCAATTGCAGCCGCAACTGGCTTTTCCAAGTTAATTGCGTCCTTTATCCCGTCCAGCAATTTTTCGTACTGTTCGACTATGTTTCTTTGCAGGTCAAAGAACATTGATACAACTATTGATTTCTTTATTGGCTGGGAATATGTATTTTTTACCCATAATGGCGTCCATATTACCAGCGCAATCCAGATTATTGAAACAATCGCAAAAACGCGCTTAGTCCACGTAACGAAAGACGTTTTTTTCTTTACCGTCTTTGCGCCACCTCTATCTATTACTTCGATTTCTTTTTTCTTTCTTGGCATTTTATAACTCCTTTCCCGATGAAATCAGTTTAATAAATTACCGTACTTAATTTCAACTATTTTTATCTAAGCTGTTCATTAAATTCTTTTACTTTTTTTATATTGAAACCATTTAAATACTGCCACATTTTAGACTTATGCTGAAAATCCATCATTGTACGAACGGCGTCTTCATATTTTTTTGCTTTCTGTAAGTTCCCAAATTGAGCTATATCAGCCTCGGCCTTTGCAATATAACCTCCCTTTCCGTCACCCATGCAAAATAATGTATAAACATAAGTTAAATTAGATAACGTTTTACTGGCGACAGCCAAGAAAAACTTATCATTACTTTTTAATATCATATCTGGTTTAGGCGCTACTAAAGTTAAGTTTTTCATTTATACCTCACTAAGATATTGTTCTATAAATTCTTTTTTAAACTGTGCAAATCTTCCCTCTTCTATAGATTTACGGATATCCTTCATTAAATCTTGATAGAACCATAAATTATGTTGTGTTAATAAAGTTGCCCCAAGAATTTCGTTACATTTAACCAAATGATGTATATAAGCACGAGACAACTTACATGCAGGACAACCGCACTTATCGTCCAAAGGCGTCGGATCATCTCGAAACTTAGCGTTTTTCATATTCATTGTACCATGTCTTGTAAATGCCTGAGCCGTACGTCCAGCTCTTGTCGGCATTACACAGTCAAACATATCTATTCCACGTTCTACGGCACCTAAGATATCCAAAGGTGTTCCTACCCCCATTAAATAACGCGGCTTATCATCTGGTAATAACGGTGTAGTTGTAGCAATCATATCAAACATAACTTCTTGCGGTTCACCGACTGCCAAGCCGCCAACTGCATAACCGTCAAAGCCGATATCCGTCAATTGCTTTGCTGACTTTATACGCAAATCTTTAAAATCAGCCCCTTGAACAATACCGAATATCCCATAACCAGTTCTGTCTATAAAAGCAGCTTTGCTACGCTTTGCCCAACGCGCCACCATTTCCACGTTCTTTTCCACACGCTCACGTGGTGCCGGCAGATGCAAACACTCGTCTAAAACCATCGTTATATTAGAATCCAATTGATGCTGTATATGTACAGAGTCTTCGGGACGTAAAAAGTGCTTTATACCCCCGTCAATATGAGAAGTAAATTCCACCCCTTCTTCCTTCATCTTTACCAAATTAGACAAAGACATAACCTGAAAACCGCCGCTATCTGTCAAAATTGGTCCCGTCCAACCGCTGAACTTATGAAGTCCACCCATTCTTTCAACTAAATCGCCACCCGGGCGCATCATCAAATGATACGTATTTCCCAATATTACCTGAGTCCCAGTTTCACGTACTTGATCCATAGTCAAAGCTTTAACAGTCGCGGCCGTACCCACCGCCATAAAAGCAGGCGTTTGAAAAGTACCATGTGCGGTCTCTACCTCACCACGTCTTGCCATACCATCAGTTGTAATCAAATTAAATTTTAACGACATTTACTGTCCTTTGTAATTATAGGTTTTTTTGAATCAGATAAATTACCTATGTTTTCTTTCCATACCTTTATTAAGTCAACATCATAATCTGCACCGTTTGTTATTATTGAAACAGGCCCAGAAAAATACCCACGAGAATTACGTATTACATCTTCAACAGTCATAGACTGTGCCATTCCTAGCGTAGAATTATAATCGTATAATATGCCCAAATCAAAATAACAAGACACCAATTTCGATGCGCGTCTTTCGTTTGATTCTAAGAAATCTGCATCACCTAATTTCGCTCTATTATAATAAAGATTTAAAAAGTCTGAAGTTATATGTTCTGTATTATAAAGTTTATTTATTGTTTGGGCCATTAAAGAAACTACTTTATCTAAATTTTCCGGCGTGGATGTAGTACTAAAACCATTTAAAACTTGCATATAAGGGCCAAAGAAGAAAGTATCTACCCCGTACACCAAACCGTTTTCTTGTCTTAGCGCGTTATACAGATTATACCTTAACCATTCTTCAAATCTAATTATACACATTCTTTGAAAAAGATTTTCTTCCTTATATTTCCATAATTCTGGAAAAAGTATAGAAATACGGGTATTTTTATCTTCTTTTATACTATAATGAACGCCACCCGGAATATATGGAACGTCTTCTATATTTTTAGAAACGTCTAATGGTTTAAGAAAAGAATATCTATTTTCTATTTTTTTCAATAAAGCATCTTGGTTAGATATCTTACCAGAAACACATATCAAACCGTTTTTAGACGACAACCTGCGCCATAAAAACATTTTTAGTTGCTTACGTGTAAAAGATTTTATATTTTCTTCGGTACCTAGCGTACGGTAAACCGGATATTTACCACCGAAAATACGATTACTTACAAAATCCCGTATTTTATTGGATATATTATCTTGTTTCCTTCTTAGCTCATCTAAAATAACAGTTTTTTCTTTTTCGACCGCGTCTTCTGAAAATAATGAATTTTCCAACATATCACCGAAAACATCCAGCAAAACATCTGCATTATCAGAATATATGCGTCCATACAGTTGTAAGTTTCTATCAGAAGTACTTGCGTTCCAAACCCCAGAATTATCGCCAATATAGTCATCTATTTCATTACGAGTTTTAAAACGCTTCGTTCCCTTACATAACATATGTTCACAAAAGTGCGTTATACCATATTCTTTCGGCTTTTCATCACGACTACCTGTATTAAATGCAACAATCACTTTTGTCGAAGCTGCTTCCATTGGGTCCAGAATAACTGTCAAACCATTTGATAATTTATGTAAACTTGGTTCAAATTTCATTACGCATTCTCCTTCTTAAACAACAGACAACAGTCCCCGTACGAGAAAAATCTATACTTCTTTTCAACAGCATGTTTGTATGCTGTCTTCATTTCTTCTAAACCTGCAAAAGCTGACACCAACATAAATAACGTTGATTTAGGCAAATGAAAGTTCGTTAGCAATACATCCACTGCACCAAATTTATACCCAGGTATAATAAATATATCGGTACTGCGACAAATTGGCACAACCCTACGTTTTCTTTGTTCTTCAGATAATTTACAGTTGTCCATTGCCGCACTTTCAAGTGTACGCATTGATGTCGTTCCAACTGCAATTACACGTTTCGCGTTGTTTATTATATCTGCTTGCTCTGGTGTTATACAACACCATTCGCTATGCATTTTATGCTCGGTTAAATTTTCTGTCTTAACTGGCATCCACGTTCCCGCACCAACGTGTAAAGTTATCTTTACAATCTTTGCCCCACACTTTTCTATTTCATCCATCAACTCTGGCGTAAAGTGCAATCCAGCTGTTGGCGCCGCCATTGAACCAATCGGTTCGGCATATACCGTTTGATAACGTTCGCGGTCTTCGGTTTCAGCATCGCGCTTCATATATGGTGGCAACGGCATTTTACCAACCTTATCTAAAACATCAAAAACATTATCACATAAAAATTCTAACTTCAGCCCGCTTTCATCTTCTTTATCTAAAACTTTAACTTGTGTACCATCATCAAGCGTCAATAATTCACCGATATTTATCTTATTAAACTTTTTACACAGTCCCCACCAAATCTTATCACTAACCGCTGTATGCAAAGTTATTTCGTGTCCCGATGCATTAAAACGCGCGGGTATAACCTTCGAGTTATTAAAAACAACAACGTCCCCCTCTTGCAAATAACCCAAAAAATCGCGGATATGTTTATCCGCAATTTCAGAACCATTCACAACCAGCATTCTAGACGCATCACGCTGATGCAAGGGGTGTGATGCAATTAACTCTGTCGGTAATTCAAAATCAAAATCCGATGTGTGTAAAGTTTGCATAAAATTATTTTACCTTCTGATTAGACCGCAAAATTTGTTGCCGCAAATTTTCATTTTTAACTTCATCTAAATTTTTACCGTTAATTTTTCGTACGCAACATCCCATAAAATTTCTACTTTTATAAAGCTTTTCTTTGTTTTCCTTTAACGCCATTCTTAACGTGTCACCCACATTTATATGATTATAATAATCAGCATCAACTAAAAACTCCGTCTGAAATCTCATTATTGATGGAGCCTTATCAGCTTTTTTTAAACTTTTAAAAATTATAGCGTTATTTGCTTTTGATTTAACAACATAATCATCCTGCAATACCTTATCAACTACAAATGGCACGCCCAAGAAAATGCTTGAAGCCAATATTAGTGCAAAAAAATCGGCTTTATCATCAATGCTCACTTTTCCACCTTTTTATTTTACCCTCTGATTTGATTGACGTATTTTATGCACCAGACTGTCACGTTTAGCCAATTTTCTCATCTCGCCAAGAGACTTACCATTTATTTTTTTTATTCTTGGACAATTAATTCCAATGCACGAAAAATAATTTTTATATACTAAACCTTTATTGACAAAGGCTAATTTTAATGTATCTCCAACATTTATATACTTATAATATTCCATGCCGTAATCAACATCTTTAAACTGCATTACACGCGTCAAAGTATCTTTATTAACCCCACTAAAAATTATAGAATTTTCAGCTTTATCTGTAACAACATAATCTTTACCACTTGAAAGATGTACCCCAATATTGGCCCCAATAACGCAACCGATTAAACAACAACCACCATAAATAGATTTTCGCATTATATTCTCCTTTTTATTTTACTCTCTGATTTACTTGATAAATTTTATGCACCAGACTGTCACGTTTGGCCAATTCTTTTATGGTACCAAGAGACTTACCATTTATTTTTTTTATTCTTATGCAATTAACATTTTTATAAACCATTTTATTACTTATACCAACTATATCTAATGTATCTCCAACATTTATATACTTATAATATTCCATGCCGTAATCAACATCTTTAAACTGCATTGTCCGTAATAACTTACCATCAATACTTTTAAACGCTAATGTATTAGCACCCTTAGCTTCAACAATATGTTTCGATGTTCTTGTAGTTAAAATACCGCCAATCAGCAAAAAAAACGAGACTATAACCACAATCACAATAAGCCTCGAAACATCCGTATGCGTTTGTGTTGCATCCAGTAATTTTTGGTCAAAATCTTTACTCATTTTTTAAAATCCAACCCTTGTTCTTCATAATTTTCAGCTTTATTCTCCCAATCCGGTTCTACACGTACAAACAAGTGAAGTCGTGCATTTACCCCCCATTGATCTTGTATATCATGTCTGGCAGCCGTTCCTATACGTTTCAATTGTGAACCACCACGACCAATTACTATCTTTTTGTGCGCTTCATTCTGAACCGCTATCTTTTGATATATATCCAGAACGCCCTCGTCATCAACATCTACCTTTTCCGTCACAACATTTATGTGATACGGCAATTCTTGATGGATATATTTATAAATTTTCTCACGCGTCAGCTCCGCTAAATACAAATTATCCGGTACATCCGCAGCATCTTTGGCTTCAAACAAATATGGACCTGCCGGCATTACAGCGGCTAAACTTTGAAGCATCTGTTGCACCCCGTCGTTTTTTAACGCTGATATCATAAATATTTCTTTCGGTGCTGCTAATTCAACGATTTGCGCGGTTAATGGCAAAAGATCCGGTTTTGCAACCGCATCTACTTTGTTTAATGCCACGAATAAATTCTTATGCCCCTTTACTTTGTCTATCAATCCACAAACCGTGTCCGTTATGCCTTTTTGCGCATCAATCACCAATAAAATAGCGTCTGCATCTGATGTAGCTTCCATTGCTGCACCCACCATTGCCCTGTCTAAGCGCCGCGAAGGTCTGAAAATTCCAGGCGTATCAACAAATATTAATTGCCTGGTTCCTACCATCTTTATTGCGCGAAAATTTGTACGCGTTGTTTGTACTTTATGCGATACAATTGATACCTTGCGCCCCATAATTTGGTTCAACAAAGTACTTTTACCGGCGTTCGTCGGTCCAATTATAGCTATAAACCCAGAATATGTTTCACTCATACTTAAAACATAGCACAGTTTTGACAAAAGTGAATAAAAATCTTGAAAAAATTAGACACCCGTATTAAATTGTCAATAAAACAAAAGGATTATTTATGCAGTTAACAGGTCCAGAAATATTACGGCGTATGAATATAAACAACCCAAACAATCCAAATAATAAACCAGATATAATCATAACGCCTTTTGATGAAAAATGCCTAGGAAGCAATAGTTATGACTTACATTTAGGGAAATATTTAAAAATTTACAAAAAAACCTTGCCCTTGGGTATGCTTCCAGCAATAAAATACCATCCTAATGAAGCGTTTTCCATGCGCGATTGGTTCGTTGGTGACATAGCTTATGAAAAATATAAAAAACATCCAGAAGAATTTGATCCCCGTAATCCTAAATACTTGCTGGATCCATGCGATGAAAAATCACATGAAACGCGCGACATAGCCATTCCAGAAGGCGGTTTAATCTTATCTCCTTTTATAGGATATCTTGGACATACTGTTGAATACACAGAAACGTATAACTTATTCCCTTATATAGACGGTAAGTCTTCTGTCGGACGTAACTTCATATTAAATCATCATACCGCAGGTCGCGGAGATGACGGTTTCTGCGGACAATGGACATTAGAAATAAAAGTTTTATACCCGACGGTTGTATATCCAAATATGCGAATTGGGCAAATATACTATGAAGAATTTATCGGCAAACGTAAACCATATAACAAAAATAAAGCAAGTCACTATAACGGCCAAATGGGACCAACCCCGGCAGCTATAATCCCCATTGAAAAAATAAACCAACGACAAAAATAAAAAGCCCCTTCAAAGGGACTTTTTTTTCGTAATTTTTAAATGCTGTCCGCATTTATCCAACGACCGTTTTGCAACAGCCCTGGGGCCATACCTTCGTTACTACGCAAAGCATCAATTACGCTACGCGCCTGCGATGCATCTAAGTTTATGATACGAACTTTATACATATCACCTTCTTGAACAACAACCGCATTGCCATATTGAGCCATACGAGCCGCCAACGCGTCCGCACTATCCTGAGCATAGAACGCCGCAACTTGAACGCTATAATCACCACTTGTTGCAACCGGAGCCGTCGCACCTGGTGCAGTAGTTGTCGTGATAACAGTCGTTTCTGTCGTTTGAACAGGAGCCGCCTGTACAGAATTACCTAATGTTGCATTCTTTACAGCAATTGATTCATTCGCCATGACTTGAACCTGAACTTTCGTTTGACCGTTCATACCAATTTTTTGAGCAGCCGCAGGTGACAAATCCATAATACGAGTATTTACAAACGGACCACGATTATTTACACGAACCACAACAGATTGACCGTTATCCAAATTTGTTACCCGCGCAATCGTCGGTAAAGGCAAAGTTTTACTTGTTGCAACCATCTGGCTCATATCAAAAACTTCACCATTACTTGTTTTTGTTCCGTTTAATTCTGCTGGTATTATACCTGCAATACCCGTCTGATTATATGTCAAATCTTCAACAGGAATATATTGTACGTCTTCAACCTTATACGCGCTGCCGACATAGTACTTAGGTGCCGGAGCCAACAAATATGTATTATTTAAAGAATCGTCTGTTGTAACCAAGGTTTCTTCGCCGAAACCATCCGTACCATATCCGTTCATTGCACTGGTATCCGTAGAATTTAAATCGGTACAACCGACCAGCACAGCGGTTAGTACTGCCAAAGATATTACTTTTTTCATTATGGGACTCCTTACATTCTTATGATTAAGATTTTATCATATAAAAAGCCCGCTTTCAACTTTATTTTGACTATATTTTTTTATTTATCAAATAAGCCAACGGTAAATAAATTATTGCGAAGACACCAATTACGACAAGTAACATCCAGACGTTAGTTACCGGTATGAACCATAAGCCCCACCCCATAAGCACCGCAAGAAGCCCAAAAGCAAATATAGCCCGAATTGTCCGCGGCTCTGTATGAATTAAATTACGACGGCGACATGCACGACGAAGCAAATAATTTTTTAAATACCCACTAATTACTATACCAACCGGTATCGCCAAGTAACCGATAAAATGAAACGCTGATAAGTAAATAACTGCCGCAACAGCTAAAGATACGATACTTGTTTTTACCGGCGTACGAACGTCCTGAGATGCATATAAAGTCTTACTATAAATCTGACTTATCATCATTGCTGGTAACACAAGTACTTGAATCATAATTGCCAGCGCAACCGCGTGAGTTGACGCCGCCGTCCAGGCACCGTATTGAAATAAACATCTTATAATCGGTTCCGCCAAAACGAATAACCCGACCATACATGGCATGATTAACATCATAGATTGACGCATTGATGAATTTTGCTGAATATACACACTTCGCATATTCTTTTCCGCCAGCGCGTTAGAAATAGACGACATCAATACCGTACCAACTGCCAACCCTATCAACGCAAACGGCAGCTGAACAATTCTATCTGAATAATACAGCCAAGAAACCGCACCATTTTGAAAACTGGCTACTAAAGTACCAACTATTATGGTAATCTGGTAAAAACCGTTACCGACTATACTTATTCCAAGCCGCTTAAACATACTTTTTATTGCCGGCGTCCAACGCGGTTTTATCAAACGTAAACCAAAATGTTTACGACGAATTCTAGACCATAAAATTCCAAACTGAATTATACCAGACAAAACAACAGTAAACGCCATAAAATATAATATTGTTCCCTGCGCAAAAAACGCCCCAAGCAATAACACACATATTAACATGATATTAAGTAAAACTGGCATAAAAGCAACCAACAAAAACTTAGAAAACGCATTTAAAATTGCCGACAAAAAAGCAGAACCGCAAATAAATATCACATACCAGAACATAATTCTGGAAATAAATACCGTCAGTTGCATCTTACCTGGGTCATCAGCGAAACCTGGTGCAAGCATCCAGACCACTAATGGCATAAATATCTCAAACAATAACGTAATACCAAGCAGTACAACCATCAACCACGAAAATACATTCTTCGCAAAATTTTCATCTTTATTTTTATCCGTGTACATAGGAATAAAAATAGACGACAAAGCACCTTCCCCCAATAAATCGCGGAATAAGTTTGGTAATTTAAAGGCCGCCAAAAAAACGTCTGATAAACGACCAGCCCCAAAAACATGCGCTATCAGCATATCACGTACAAAACCAAATACGCGGCTTATACCCGTCATAACGCCAACACCGAAAATATGTTTGCCTAGCTTCATAGTTTGGATTATACTCTCGTTTAAGAAACAAAATCAAGGCAGGAATATGCGTACAAAAAAAATATTTATTTTATTAGGCTTTACGGTATTATTATCCGCTTGCGCGGGAACAGATACAGACCTGGACATGGATCGCAGCTTACCAGAAATATATGAAACAGCTTATAAAGAATTTAATGACGAACACTATGAGACTGCCGCCGCAGAATTTCTAAAGGCAGAGGGACAATATCCGTCCAGTCCTTGGGCCGCTGATGCCTTAGTAATGGCGGCATACTCAAACTATATGGACAACGATTTCGCCGGCGCAATTCTTGTAATAGACCGTTTTATGCGCTTTCACCCAGGTCATAAAGACGTTCCATATATGCTTTACTTACGTGGTATGTGTTATTATAGACAGGTAAGTGACGTACGTCGCGAACCGGGTATGTCGGCTTACGCTTTACAACAGTTTCAACAACTGGTTGATCGCTTTCCTAAATCTGAATACGCCAAAAATGCGGAAAACAAAATACTTATCTTAAAAAATTACGTTGCCGGTAAAGTAATGTACTCTGCAAGATCTGATATGGCAAAAGAAAATTGGCCCAGCGCTATTTCACGTCTACAGTCAATTATTCAAACCGCGCAAGAAACAGTTATGACGCCAGAGGCTTTATATAGACTTAACGAATGTTATACGGCGATCGGTCTGCCAGAACAAGCATATGGATACGCAGAAATGCTTCGTATGAACTTTCCTGATGACACTTGGACAAAAAAACTTGATAAAAAACCAAGCGATTTCGATTCTGGTAAAAAATAAACTATGAAACGGTTATCTGACAAAGATATTGCGGAAATGTCTGGTTATGAATTCATACCGGATGATGCAATCACACGAAAAAAAGTTCTCGCAGAACTTAAGCTATCTAAACGTATACCAAACGCAAAAAAAATAATTCCAGAACATGCCACGCTGGACTTACATCAGCATACAGAAGAACAAGCCTGGCAAGAAATAATGTCTCTTGCAGAATCGGGAATTCGAAATGCTACAATAATCACAGGCGCAAGCGGTATTTTACGCAAAAAATTCCCACAATGGGCTACGGCAAGCATCCTTTCTCCGTATATAATTTCAGCAACCCCCATAAACAACGGAAGTTTTTCTGTAAAATTTAAACGCATAAAAGATTAAGACTTCGCATTAACCCATTTCGTGGGATCTATAAATCCATTAGAAGTCTTTATAGCATAATGTAGATGTGGCCCCGTAGTTCGTCCAGTATTACCAGTTTCTGCAACCTTGCAACCTGCTTTAACACTGTCACCCTTTTGTACCGTTACCTTATTTAAATGGCAAAAAACCGTCTTATAACCGTCAGAATGCGCTATCGTTAATCCATTACCACACGTGCTATCACTTTTTACAGATTCAACCACACCATTTGCCGTCGCAAAAACATTCGTCCCAATTGGGGCAGAAAAATCAATCCCCCAATGCGTGGATAACTCGCCTGTTACAGGATGAATTCTGCTTCCAAACCCCGAAGTAATTTTAGTCATACCCATTAATGGATTTCCCAAAGGCAAATTTTGATTTTCTGGTATGCTTTGATTTAAAGGTGTACAACTGCGATACGTTGGTTTTGCCTGTTGCACGGCCGTTACAATATGTTGTAAATTGACGTTGCTTTTTATTGGTTCTAAAATCTTTCGCTCTTGTTCTTTTATATATTGCTTTGTCTTTGTCCACGCTTCCTTTGTTCGTTCATCCGCAAGCCTAAGATCTTCTTGTATGGTAATACCTGGATATAAACATCCTGAAACGCAACGTCCGTTAACGTCGTATATAGTTTCCCACGGTTCGTATCCTTCCTGCATCAGCATGATATTTTGAATAAATGTTACATCATTTGCAGTTTTTGGGAAAGACTGTGCAGTCAATAAACTATCACCCGAAACGGCTTTATCAAACAAAAAAATCATAAAAAATGTTGCCAAACAAATTTTTCTCATAATCGATGTATATTATATCAAATTATGAAAAAATTTAAAACGCTATCTTTATCTTTGCAACAATCGTATTGTTTATATAGTTCTCTCTCATATCCAAAATATAATTTAACCCCGCAGTAAAATATTCGTTAAAGAAATCTAACCCCACACCTGCATTAAGTATAGCCCGATCAGGTGATTCAACAGGTATAGAATAGTATTGACTATCTACTAACTGAACTTTCATATTTTCCGCACCAGTACTTATAACGTCATAACCACCGCCCAAGTGCAGATTTGGTCTAATGACGTAATCTGCCCCAATAAAATCAAACGCTAAATCCAATCCAGCCGACGTTGTCATAGTATTATACCACCAATCATCAAATTCTTGAGCGGCACCATCTATGTATTTATCGGCACTTACTAAAAGATAACGTAAAGCAATTACGGGTGTTACTGATATACGCCCGCGCAACATACGTATACCCAAATTAACTTGCCCTGCATAAAAGTCTGTGTCATAAGTACCGTCGTTTATAACAGTTCCAATAGATTTATCTATATTCCAGCTTGTATGCCCCGCATTTAACCCAAGATTTAAAAACATTCCAGATTTAGCAAGGTATTGCGTAAATAAAGTTATACTATTTCCTGTCGCATCAGAATATATTTTCGTATCGTTCGTATCAGTCATTGTACGATTATACCCAACACCAAATAACCAACCATCTGCAAAGTAAGTTTTTGCATTTATTATGAACCCCGTATTTTTAGTTTTATAATCACCGTTATTACCGCCACTATAATCAGAAAAAGACCCAAATACTTGCCCATCAATTACCACCATACGACGACCGTACCCACATTTTTCAAGGTTTTGCGTACACTCATTACGACGCGCCACTAACGGAGAATCTAAAACGCTGAAAGATTGCCCTACGTGCTGATTTATTTCTAGCAAAGCCATAGCCGTGTTATTGAAACCTAATATAGATATAATATCTAAATATTCAGCGACGTTATTGTTCTGCAAATCATTAATATAGGCAGAAATTTCGGCACTTGGTCCAAACTCGGAAAAAATTCCAGTCCAAGCCTTTGCAACGCCTTTTAGATAATCAGGCATACCAGAAAAAGCATTATTCGGGCTTGCTGCCACAGCATCAAAACAAAATAAAAGCATAAATAATTTTAAAATATTTTTCATGATGACGCGTCTCGTTTTTTGTTTATAATATGGTGTAAATAATCAATTTTTAACAGGAAGCATTTACTATGAACAAAGTCAAAACAGTATATGATCATATTCGCAGTAACAATATTAAAACTTTGCTGTTGGTTATTGCCTTTCCATTAATTTTTATTGCTTTGGTATTTTTGTTCACTTGGATAGTTGTACCAACAGATCAGGCTTTAAAAACAACTATCAACGTCGCAATTCCAACATTAGTGGCCTGCGCTGTATGGTTGCTTATATCGTGGGCATTTGGTGATTCTATGATGCTTCACTCTGCGCAAGCACATGAAATATTTGATACTGATACCAAGTATAAAGAAATATTCCGAAGCGTTGAAAACGTTGCCATCGCAGCAGGCTTACCAAGACCGCGAGTATATATTATAGACGATGATTCCATGAATGCCTTTGCCACAGGTCGCAGTCCAAAAGACGCTTCTGTTGCGCTTACTCGCGGGATTATCAAAAAATTGGATAAATTAGAACTAGAGGGTGTAATTGCTCATGAGATGGCTCATATCGGCAACCGAGATATACGTCTTGATATGATGCTTATCACTGGGGTTGGGGTTACTGTATTCGCCGCAGATATAATCTTTCGCCTTGCGATCAGCAGTGAACGAGGAAATAGCGATAATAAAAACAATAGTGCGGCAATATTACTAATGGTGTGGCTTGCATTCATGGTATTTAATTGGATAATTACCCCGATATTGCGCATGGCAATTTCCAGGAATCGAGAATATGCTGCCGATGCAACAGGAGCACAAATTACAAGAAACCCACATGCCTTAGCCACAGCATTACGTAAAATTACGAAAGATTCTCGCGTAGAGTGCTTGGACAAAGTAAAATCAATGGCTGCAGTATGCATTGCGTATCCGGGGGGACCAAAAGAATTTACAAGTTCTTTAATGGCAACACACCCACCAGTAGAAAAGCGCATCGAACGCTTAGAATCTATGGTATAAAAGAGTTTTAGAAAGGAGAAAAAATGGCAAACCTACATTTTCATTATGGCACTATGGGTTGCTCTAAATCTGCGTTACTGATAATAAACGCCTATAACCAAAACAAGAACGGTAATAAGACAGAGATAATAAAACCTAAAATAGATAATAGGTTTAGCGAAAATAAAGTTAATTCACGAGTTGGCATATCTTCAGATGCCACTGTTTTATCATCATTACAAAAATGGTCTCCGTCACCCGAAACAAAAATGGTATTAATTGACGAGATTCAATTTTTTAAACCAGAAGACATTGATGTCCTGGTTCATATTGCCGATACCAAACCTATAATAATAATGTGTTACGGATTAATGGTTGATAGTAACGAGCATATATTTCCTGCATCACGTAGATTGATAGAAGTTGGTGCAAAATTACATCGCATGGAATCCACCTGTCAGATTCCAGGGTGTATGCACTTAGCGACGCATCATTTACGCTTTGATTCTGCGGGTAACGTAATTCGAGAAGGTGCTCAAATATCTGTCGGGGATAGCAATTATAAATCTGTATGCCGTCAACATTTCAATATGCTGTACCACGGTATTGGTAACGATAGCAAAGGCAGCAGATAAAAAGGTTCATAATTTTACTTGCAATTAGAATAAAAAGATATAAAATATACGAACGTTGCGCCCATGGCTCAATTGGATAGAGCATCTGACTACGGATCAGAAGGTTGAGGGTTCGAATCCTTCT
>CASEJM010000037.1 GCA_949288265.1 uncultured Pseudomonadota bacterium
TCATATTTGACCTTTTACTTTTATTTGATTAAAATTACGACAAAAGGATAACAAATGATTGGGAAATTGCAAGGCATAGTTGATTATGTTGGCGATGGTTTTGTTATATTGATGGTGCATGATGTCGGATATAAGATTTTTACACCAGAATACCTGACACCAAAAACAACCGTGTCTTTATGGATAGAAACTGTTGTAAGAGAGGATTCAATTCGTCTATTTGGTTTTTCTTCCATTATGGCACAAAACCTGTTTATACAATTAAATGCAGTGTCTGGTGTTGGTCCTAAGGTTGCCCTAGCGATAATGAGCACTATAAAGACGGATACTTTACTATCCGCGATTGCTACTGGTGATGCGAAAACAATTTCAACCGCACCTGGTGTTGGGAAAAAAGTTGCAGAAAAAATAATACTAGAATTAAAAAGCAAGGTTGGCGGCACATCGTTTGACTTTGGTGCATCTAATTCTGACGGTTCTGCACTACCTGATTTGCTGGCTGCGTTAGAATCATTGGGATACAGAAGATTAGACATTATTGATATGGCACAAAAACTGGTAAAAGAAAACCCATCGATAGACATATCCAAACTAGTACCTATGGCCTTAAAAGAAATAAGCAGTAACAAATGATGAACTACAATGAAACTATTTTCGCGTTATCTAGCGGACATGGAAAATCCGGTGTCGCAGTAATACGTGTATCTGGTGATGATTTATATAAATTATTTTTAAAAATAACTAACCGTAAGTCCGCCGATGCCCGACACGCATATTTTGCCAATATGCGTGACAACGAAGGCAATATTATTGACCAAATTGTTGCGACATATTTTGCTGCCCCCGCTTCTTTCACCGGTACGGATATGCTTGAAATTTATTCACATGGCGCCCTTGCTGTAATTAATAAAATATTTGAGTACTTAATTTTAAATGGTGCCCGCATGGCGGAACCAGGTGAATTTTCAAAACGTGCTTTTTATAATGGTAAAATGGATTTGGCTGATATAGACGGTTTGGCAGCGTTGCTAGACGCCCAAACTGACGCACAACGAAAAAGTGCGATCAGTTCAATGATGGGCGGAGACAGTAAAATTTATGAAATGTGGCGAACGCAAATGATAGAGATATCTGCATATTCAGCCGCAACTTTAGATTATGCTGAAGATGAGCTTCCAGCAAATATCGGAAAAACCATTAGAACAAAAACGAAAAAATTATACAAAGAAATAGAGAACGCCTTATCTCGCTATGCCGCTGTTCGCGCCATTCGCAACGGATTTAATATAACATTAGCCGGTGATACAAATGTCGGAAAATCATCTTTGTTCAATGCGATACTGGGTGCAAATAGAGCAATTGTATCTGATATCCCAGGTACAACAAGAGATGTAGTGTCTGCATCAATAGACATATATGGATATATGGTAAACTTATCTGATACAGCTGGTCTACGTGAAACGAACGACACAATTGAAAAAATAGGAATTGACAGAACGCGATCAGAAATAGAAAAAGCTGATTTAATTTTGCGTGTTGTTGACGGTTCTAAGGAAATAAAAAATATAAAAATTGCGGACAATGAAATTTTAATTATAAACAAATCTGACCTTATAAAAAACAAAAACGAAAAAAAAGCAATCTACTTATCCGCAAAAACTGGTTCTGGAATAAATAACCTTATGAAGATTATAAAGAAAAAAATTGCCGCCATGACATCAAATACAGAATCTACAGTTGCTGTTAATACTCGTACACATGGTTTGTTACTAGAAACAGTTAATGAATTAAAAAACGCTCTTGAAGCCCCTAATGAAAATTACGATATATTCTCTGAACATACACGTCGCGCGGCAGATAATATCGGGAAAATCTTAGGAACAATTACAGCTTCTGATGTAATGGACGCAACATTTAAACAATTATGTCTTGGCAAATAAAGAACTTTAATTAACAAAACTTATTATTTGTTTTTACATATATTTTTTAAAACCTAACAAAACACTTCAACCGTTTTTATCTGGTAAGTTCTTTGTGCATAGACATAAGGATATTTTTTAATATCTTGCTAGATTTTGGGTAATTATTGTTCCACCCAAGGCATTCTATTTTACCAGTATTTAAATTACGTACTATTTTAACCCCGGCCAATAACTCACTATTTGAATTAATGACTTCTTTTATAAAATTCTTACTTTTTTCGTTTATGCAAACCCCTTTATTATGATACAAACTACTAACAGGAAAAATTGCATAAGCAACTATTTGAATATTATTTCCATTTCCAATTAATTTTTTTTCTTCTTTATATTTTTTCTTTAAAAGATGTCTTTGCTCATTTTTATCAAATTCGAATAAAGTTTCTAAACTCAGATAGTCAAAACTATCAAGCCATATATCATAATACGATTTTGCCTCACCAACATTTTGATGACGCCAACCTGTTCTATAGCATAATTTATTAGCATCGAAATTATAATAAACTACATCACCATACGCAGCACCAAATAAGGTTCGCATTTCATCTACATCTAAAGCCATGGCTTTTTGCTCTGTTTTTTCTAGCTTTCTATTAATAGAAATATTTCCTACAAAAAAACGTTGTAACATATTCTCTATGCGCGTAAGAAATTTGCCATGCGCCTCTAAAGACAAGACATTTGCATTTTTTTTCATATCAAAACCTTTAATCAACCTATAAATATTACAAAAACCTACTTTTGTCAACACATAAACACCCACCATCAGGTGGGCGTTTATGCATTTAAAAATAAATTTACTCTTTTCTAATTGGGTACTTACCGTCAATTAAGTTTTGGCGTACAACGTGATGTTTTACCTTTTGAGTACTGGTTAACGGTAAATCATCTGTTGTCATTGCAAAATGAGTAACCCATTTATATGAAGCAACCTTTTTATTTGCTTGCGCAACCGCAGCCGCTAATTTGGCAAGTGTCATAGTAGGTTCTACGCTAAACACACCATATGTTACGGTTTTATTTTTAACTTTATGTTCAAAAACAGCAACATTTTTAACGCCCGGAATTTCCATAAACATTGCTTCCAGTTCATCTGGATAAACATTTTTACCGGAATCTAAAACGATTACCTGCTTTTTTCGTCCGGCAAAATGCAATTCCCCGTTTTTATCCATGGTTACCATGTCACCTGTATTAAAGAAGCCACGTTCATCAAAGACCTCAGCATTTACGTCTGGGTTATTTAAATAACCACCGAATACCTGATGTCCGCGCAACCATAAAACCCCAACGCCATCCTCGTTTTTATCACGGATTTCGCATTCGTTATTTGACGTAGGACCACCAAAAGCGAATGGGAAACGTTTTTTTGTCGGCTTTGATATACATATAGGTCCAACAGTTTCGGTTAATCCGTACCCTTGAATAAATGTTAACCCCAAACGTTCATAGAAAGTCTCAACTTCTGGTTTAGTTGCGGCACCTCCTGCAATTAACAAATTTGCTCTTCCTCCAAATACATTTAATACAGGCTGCTGGACTTTGCGCACCAAAGCACCAAGACCTATTTTCTTTAAAAAGTCACCGTATTTCAAAACAATTGATACCAGCCACCATTTACGTTGAGCTTTAATATTATCAATTATTTTATTACGGAAAACTTCCCATAACCTTGGAACCGCAGGAATTACATGTGGACGATATTTCTTAAAATCATCCAAAATATCTTTTGGGTTAATTGTAGGCTGTAAAAGAACGCCTGCGCCATAATGCAAAGTCGCTAACAATTCTACGGCGAAACCGAAGATATGATACATTGGTAAAAAACCGTACATAACAAATCCTGGTTGTATCCACTCATGCATATCCTCTAAAGAATTTGAACATTCTATCAAATTAAAATGAGTCAAAGGAACAACTTTTGGGGTACCTGTTGAACCAGATGTAAAAGATAACGTAGCCACATCTAACGATTCAAGTTGAGCTGGTTTTAAATCAGGATTAATCTTACCATCTTTTTTAGTTATATCATAAAAGGTAAAATTCTTTGTTTTATAAAAGAACGATTTTTCTGCGCACACCATATGACAGTTAGTTGTTGCCGTCATATTATCATATTCAAACGGTGTCAGATTGGTATCCAACATCAAGGCAGTTCCACCCAGATACCATATTGCAAATAACGTAATCGGAAACTCTGGAATATTATGAGCCAAAACACCAATTACATCACCTTTTTTTACGCCAGCTTCGTGCAGCGATGCCGCGCGTGCTTTTACTAAATCTATGAATCCTGTAAACGTAACATTTTCACGAACCAGAAATAAATTATCCGGCCACGTGGCTGCTGCTCGTTCCAGCAATTGATACATATTCATAATTAAAATTCCTTGTTGTTTTTATATTGGACAGGCTTTATTATACCCACAAGAAAAAAGATTGCAATTATGAAAATACTTACACTTAACATCAACTCAATTCGTGCCCACGTAGAAAGTTTTATTGACATTCTACGTTCTGGTGAATATGACGTAATAATGGTTCAGGAAATAAAAGTAGAAAACGCTAATTTCCCTCACAATTTATTTGACGAATACGGTTACAATATAAAAGTTTTCGGACAAAAAAGTTGGAATGGCGTCGCTATTTTTTCTAAATATTCTATTGAAGATGTCATTATGGGATTACCTAATTATCCAGACGTAAATTCTCGGTTTATAGAATGTTTAATTGACGGTCATATACGCCTAATAAACGTATATATGCCAAACGGTGACACCATAGATTCACCTAAATTCCCTTATAAACTTGAGTGGATGCACGCTTTTACTAGCCACATAAACCAATACCTAGATTCTGAAGAACAAGTAATAATTGGTGGCGACTTCAACGTCGCACTGACAGACAAAGATGTATGGAAACCATCAAATTATGTGGGTATCGCCATTGCAGCCCCAGAAGCAAGGTCCATTATGCAAACTTGGATTGATGCTGGATGGACTGATGTATGGCGTACAATGCATCCAGATGAAATTGATTACACATGGTATGGATATCGTGGCGGGGACACGATTGGTAAGAAACAGGGGCTGCGTTTGGACTATTTTCTTGCCAATCCAGAAGCAATGAAATCTATAAAAGCGTGCGAAATTGATATGTCTCCGCGTTTAGCAACTAAACCTACAGATCATTGCGGTTTAATGCTAAAAATAGATTAATCATTACATCTGGCTAAATCGTCATATATTTTATATTTAAGTTCATTAGTTTGGCGGTATTCATATGGGGCCCGCCCGACAAGGAATATGTCTATCATTTGTTTAGCTTTATTCACCGCTGCATCAATCATATTCTGAGTTACGGCAGAATCATAATGAATTATTCGTACATCGTTGTTTTTCAACTGTAAAAACTTCATTACAGGTGTTTTTGACTTATCTGTTACCCTGATTTGGAAACCTTTATTTTGTAACATATACGCTTCTAATGGAAGTTGTGGCATATTACCCTGCTCTAACTGAGATTTTGTTGGCGCAGCCCCAGTTTTAATATCCAATACGCCGCCATCCCAGACTCTGTCCGCACGCGCTCTGATATTATGCCCATCAATAGTAATATAACCATCTATTTCAGGAATAGATGTATTTAATTCCGTCATTAAATTTGCGACAATCGGTGCTATTTCCAAAAAACGTTTATGCCAGAAATGAAACAATACGCTATCTGAACCTAATTTTTCTAATGCTTTCACATCCATTTGATGAACCAGTACCCCTGGTGAAAAATCAGTAGCCTTTTCTATCACTTCATGTATAAGATTACCAAAATCACGCGCATCAGGCGTAAGCCAATAATCATTTAAAACGCGCAAACGCAGCATATGACGCACATAGAACGCATAAGGATTATGAATTAACAACTCTAATTCAGTTACATATACATCACCCCAATCAACTGGTGGTACCGGTGCGGAATAATCTAAAGGTTTTGCCGGTACATTGTCACGTCCACGAACGACACTTAATAAATCTTTAGCTGCATCTGTATCATAACTTCCACGCCTTACAGCGACCCTAGATAAAAAACGAGACGGCGTAGTTTTTACCCCACCAGATGCTTTACTTCGAGTCCAATAAACTTCTTTTCCGCAAGATAAATTCATAAAATCTAACGATTGTAAAGAAACCTTCCTATCAGGTGACGGCAAACCTATTTTTTCCGCGGTATTACGTGGTAACCATGCGTTTTCATATCCTTGGGCGGGGAACATACCATCATTTAAACCGGTTAATATAACAACATCTGCGGTTTGCATTCTTGATTCAATTGTCCCCAAAACTATTATATTGGCCTTATCGTCCATTTTTTTACGTACTTGGACAGAACTTATTGCGTCTGAAATAAACGCTCTGGCATCAGCCAATGTCAGCTGTACATGCGCGGCATTTAAACAATTAGATAAATTTTTTATCGCAGTCCATATTTGGACTGATGCATCATCTTCTTTTTTAAAATTTGGCGTAAAAGTAAGTTCACAATCATCAACTAATCGAATAATGGTTTCCATCAAATCATATCCAGAAGCAGAATACAGCTTATCAAAAACAGACTCATCTCCGCGTTCTATCCATTCATCAAATTTATTTAGTATTGCACGCCCTGCCAACGTCATTGAACCAGAAATACCACCGGAAAAATCAGCCACTAATCCACGAGCATTAAAGGCAGATGCAATACGTTGATTGCCCGCCGCATCAGGGGTTATTATTAAGACATTTTTGCTATCCGCGACAGATCTTGCGGCAATTTCTGCTACGACTTCGGCTTCTTCACTTTCTCTTTCACAATCTACCAAATGACAAAAAGATAAATCATAACAATTTTGTGGGCGGGATGTATCATTACTAAAAGCAAAATTAAAGAAATCTATGGCACTGTCACCCACATCAATTGGAATAATTTCTTCAGGAAGAACACCTATACGTGATAAAAATTTAAATTCCGAATTATATGGATTTGTATTAAGCGAAAAATCAGCGGAATTTCCACAGATATGTCCAGATAATATTATCCGACCATTTCTAGCCTTGGCCACAGCAGTCATCAAATCTGCGGTTGCAGGGACACTGGCTGTAGAACCACAAACAATAACTAATTTATAGTTATCTAATTGTTTCTCCCATGCACGAATATCTTCGTTTCTTAACTGCACAGCAGTTTTAGCACCTGGTGAAATTTCTTTCTGTACTTTTGATAATACATTCAAAAGATTTGCTTTATGTTGAAAATGTGCGGCATATTTTTCATCAACTAAAGTCGTCCAATCTATCAAAGTTGCATCGATACCTTCGTTTTCCAGATAATCCTGCATGCGCAGCAAATCATGCGCCAACGGTAAGGCGGTTATAATATTTCCTATACTTGCATCCGCCGTTAATAATTTAGCCGTAATGACCAAACGCATTGTATCAGATATAGCATCTATATTTTCCTCTTCGGGTTCTTCATCTGCGGCCTCGCCCAGCGCAACCAAACGCGGTAAAATAATACTGTGCCCAACACGATTTACCAGGTATTGTTCAAAAGCTCTTACTGCACGACGGCTTGGTAAAAAAATTAAAATATCTGCAAAATCATCACCCGACGCAATCAGAACTTTATACAAAGCGTCCATCATACGCGTAGGATTTGTCGCATAAAAAATATTCTTATTTGATGCCAATTATCGTCCTTAAAGGTTCAAGTCCTGTTTTCTTTTCCGCAGAGGTTTCTATAATTTCTGCCGCCATTGCTGGGTGATTTTCATGACTTAAATTATATTGAGATTTTTCACGCACACGCTTATCTTTCTTGGTATATACAACCTGATAAGGTATCCCATGTATATCACAAAAATCCATTAAATCTAAATCAGAATCGCGCACACCAATACGAGAGTCTATTAATAAAAACAATCTTCTTAATTGACGACGCGTCGTTAAATATTCTTCAAGCCTATTTAACCATTCTAATGCATTAGCACGTGAAACTTTTGCATATCCGTATCCAGGCAAATCAACAATCATTATTTTATCATCAACATTAAAAAGATTTAATGTCTGTGTCCGTCCCGGGGTATTAGACGTACGGGCAACGTTTGCTTTAACAAGTGCATTTATTAAAGAAGACTTTCCAACGTTACTACGACCTACAAAGGCGAATTCAGGGAATTGAGTATTGGGCAAAGAAGCCACTTTATCAAAACCGCCAACAAATTTAATCATTTTAAATCACCTTTGTTTAACATACGTTTATAGGCTTCTTTCTTAGAAATTCCTGCACGCTTGGCTAAATCGGCCGCAGCCGTCTTAGTTGATGTTTTTGCTGCAATATCATTTATTATATCTGAAATTTCACTATCGGACATTTTATGTTCTGGTGCCGGCGCAACAACTATTACAATTTCCCCCCGTGGTGGTTCTATATGCATTAAATCTGCGGGATATCCAATGATAGTTTCTTCGTGTAACTTGGTTATTTCACGTACTATCGCAATCTGCCGTTCCGGCATAATACGATTTAACGCTTCTATTGTAGTCATAATACGATTAGGGCTTTCATAATAAATTATAGTATGTCTAATTTTATTATCTTCGCGTAACTTTTTTTCATCGAAGAAACCGCAAAAAGTAAACCTATCTGTGGGAAATCCTGATAATACCAATGCTGATATGGCGGCAACCGGCCCAGGAACGACATATACATTAACACCTGCAGCCCTAGCCGCGCGAACCAAACAAAAACCAGGATCGCTTATTCCAGGCATACCTGCATCAGATACAGCGGCGATAGATTTACCGTTTTGTATTTTTTCAATCAATTTTGGTATTACATCACGCTCGTTATGTTCATGACAGGAAATACGCGAAGTTTTAATATCAAAGTGTGAAGCTAATTTGGCAAAAACACGCGTATCTTCGGCAGCAATTAAATCAACATTTTTTAAAACTTCTATTGCCCGCGGCGAGAAATCAGAAAGATTTCCAATTGGTGTACCAACTACATAAAGCCCAGATTGCATTGTAAATCCTTTTATAGTAGAATAATACAGAAATAAATGGATTTTTCAATGTATATGAACAGAATTTTTGGAATTTTAACTTTAATCGGCCTTACAGGTTGTGTCACTAATTCAATGGAACGGGGTAATTGGTTCAATGAATATGGAACACTTGAGGCTGGTACCCCGATTCAAATGCAATATGGATCACCAGACATGCAACCGGGGACCCCGTCTGATAATTTACTTGGTGCGCCCGTGCATAGAATGGCCGTATTGTTGCCACTGACCGGCAGTGCCGCACAAACCGGTCGAGAAATTCAAACATCTATTGAAACCTCTATTTTACAAAATGCCCCAAGGAATTTATCAGTTGCATTTTATGATACGGCAACAAACTTACCAGAAACCATAAACAACATATTATCCGATAACCCAGAAGTCATAATTGGTCCTGTTTTCGCCAATGACGTACGAGAACTACGTAACGCAAAACCTGAAGAATTGCCCGTTTTATCATTTACATCTGATGCAACGGCTGTTGGTAATGGCGTTATGACTATGGCTCTTATGCCAACCAATAGTATAGAAACAATTGTTAAAGAAATGTATTCAGACGGGGTAAAAAGCTTCATTATATTAGCACCAGACACCCAATCTGGTAAGTTAATGGCAGGCACGGCATCAAATGCAGCGGAAATTTATAACGTACCTGTATCGGGAATATTTTATTACACGGAAAAAGATTCTGATTCTATTAAAAACGTAGGGATGAAAGCTTCCATGAACGCGGCTCGTACAGCGGCAAATACCCGTGCCAGGGAAATTTTATCCGACATACTTACGTCGGAACGTTTAACTGCACTGGAAAAATCTTCGTTAACATTACAACTAGAACGCCTATCAAAGATGGAAACGTTGGGGAAGTTACCGTATAACGGAATATTATTCCTTGGCAGCGGTGACGATACAGAAAGCCTTGCATCATTTTTACGTTATTACGGTGTTACCGCTCGCGAAGCAAAATTTTACGGTACAGCTTTATGGGAAGGTTCAGACATAGTTAATGACTTTACAATGATTGGTGCTAAATACGCCGTTCTTCCAGACAGAACCCCTGAATTTATAAATTTATACGAACGCGTATCAGGGAATGTACCAGGTCGACTTGCGGGTTTTGGTTATGACGCTGCAAATATGGCAATGGGAATGATTTATTCACCAAAAACCGATGCCGCATATTTATTAGACCCAAGTGGTTATGCCGGTGTTGAGGGTTTATATAGATTAAAACCAACTGGTGAAAACGAACGGGCATTACAAGTTGTTCAATTATCCGGTAACGGCGTTGTACAAGTTGTAAAAAATGCTGCAACAAACTTTTTAACGCCTATTTATAATATAGAACAGCGAAAAATAAGACCGGCAAATTCTATGGAATTAGAAACGCCAGGAGTTAACCCAAACGATTATATAAGCATTCCTGAACGACTTCAGACGAAATATAAATCAAAAACATACGGTTCTCATATGACCTATTCCACTACAACGGATATGCCACAAGAAACACAAAGCGTTATCATATTACCCGAAGACGACAGTGATGAAATAGTTACATCTCCAGACTTTCAACCAGTTGCATTAGAGTCCATAAATCGAACCTACATAGATAGCGTGGAAATAGAAGAATAAAAAACGCCCGAATAATCGGGTGTTTTTTATTCCTGTGGTATGTCGGATTTGTTTACCACTTCTATACCAGTTTCAAAAGTATCTATAAAGTGCCAATTTCTGCTATCCAGAACAAAATGAAAACATTGGCAATTTTTTATATTACCGACCTTTAAACCAGCTGCATAACATAAAGCACGAGTAACACCACCATGCGATGATATTGCGATATCTTTATTACTGTATTCTGCAACAATTTTATCTAAACATTCTTTAATGCGATTAAAATTATTATCTATTCTTTGCTGAGCCGCGGGATCATCGTTATACCAAAAACCAAATGCGGATTCTATTAAAGCCTCATCTATAACAATTGATACATTTGGATGATATTCTGCAACAATTTCTGCTGTTTTAATTGCGCGTTTTAGTGGTGACGAATAAATAACGTCTATATTTTTATCAGACAAATATTCCGCCAACCGTTTCGCCTGTTTGACCCCAGTTGAAGTCAAAAAAGAATCTACTCTATTACCTTCGCATGCACCGTATGCATTCCCAATAGTCTGCCCATGTCGAAAAAAGTAAAAATTCCGTTTCATATAGTTGATAATATAACATACAAAAATTGAAAAAAACAAAAAAACGCTATAATATAAAATATGTTGGACAAATTAAATAATTTTGAAACAGGAAAAAGCAAAATCCGCCGCAATATAGAGGTTGAAAACGCAATGCAACAATTGCAACTGTTACAACGTTACACAAAAGCGCAAACAGACGAAGAACGGCTTAACATTCTTAAGATGATGGATGAAGATTTATTAAATATCTTTATAGCCCAAAAAGAAACCCCGACTAGCATAATTCCAAAGTTAGAAATGGCTATAAAAAAGGATCAATATAGACCGCGTAACCAATCGCTAATTTGGTTTGCGATTAACCCAGATTTAAAAAATATAACCGGAGAAATTTCAACATTTACCAGGGGCATAAAAGTAACACCGAAAAACGCGGACAAATTACGTAATATTTTTGGGCAAACGCTTTCAAACATTAAGAACATATCAAAGCAATACGCTGAAGATATTATCTTTTCACTAGAAGATGATATACCTAAAGACATTATACAATCCGCATTAGAAGGGAATATTTTTTCATATAATGTTCTGCTAACAACTATTGCCAGAGATTTAAGCAAACTTTACACAAGCAATACAAATCCGATACGTTTGGAGATAGAGGTTTTGCCCGAAAATGTTCAGAAAAAAACATTAAAGGGTCTTCATATTACGACGAAAAACAAAAAAACAGAGATAGAAACACATAAAATCATTATTTTTCTAGAAAACATAAGAAATATATTAATAAAAAACAACAAAGCATATATAAAGGCATCCAAAGAACAGCAAAAGCAAATAGTTTTTGCAGAAGTCTTTGCTGTATTCATTCATGAATTTGGACATTTTATTGATAGGACGAACCCAAATTATGGCGCACTTGGTACACAGGTTAGCAAAATTGGCCACAAAATATATGACGCATCAACAGAGGAAAAATACTTATCAAATCCAACTGAGATTAGTTCACGCAGTTTAGAAAAGACCACTTTTTACAAAATTATTAAATGGCTTAAGCAAAATAATTTTAATTACTAAATTCAATCTTGCTTACAGAATTCATATATATAAAGCCTATGAGGATACTTTTTTATATTATAAATTGTGTATCCTTTACCTAAGGTTATGATCTTACTAGGCTTAATTCCTGAAATCCTGAAATCTAAAGAAATAATGACTTTTATTTTATGCCTATATTTTTTTAAACGCGTCATATAAGCAGGACTTAAATAAGTAATCATAACATCAATATCATTATCTATATGTTCAAGATACTTATACGCATCACACCAAATGGTTTTAGATTTGCTGCCATGTAAGAAATCCAATGTTTTAGAAACCAAGGCGCTAAACGGCATAATTTCTAAAGCTAAAACTTTAGCCTCAGTATGTTTTGAAATATTTCGTGCAAGTCCCCCAAAACCAGAGCCACATTCACAAATAATTTTCGCATTTCTATAACAATCACTTATTTGACTTATAACCGCATCTTGCAAGCAATCAGCACTTGGAACAAAAGGTGGTTGTTTTTTTATTACACAATATAAGTATTCAAATAATTTTATACCTAAAAAAAGATCTATTAAAAAAAGTAAAAAAACAAAAAAATATAAAAAGAACATTTACAATCTCTATATATAACCTATTTAAAAGTATATAAATATTATTTATTATAATGCAAATGAATAAAAATAATAAAAAAACCGACCTTTTGGGTCGGTTTATGTTGTGGTGGGAGTGGGTGGATTCGAACCACCTCAGGCTTAAGCCAACAGATTTACAGTCTGCCCCGGCTCTCCAA
>CASEJM010000038.1 GCA_949288265.1 uncultured Pseudomonadota bacterium
CCCCACTGGAACCTAAATCCAGCGCGTCTACCAATTTCGCCATACCCGCATTACATACAATGCCTTGTTCAACGACACGTGAGTTTATATATTATGATAAAAATTACTTGATTTCCAGTAATTTTTAACATAAAATTTTACCCAGTAATAAAAAAGGTTTATAAAATGGCATCTAAGAAAGGCAGTAAAGAAGTTGTAAAGCTAGAAAACAAAGAAACTGGCTATTATTATACGACTACTAAAAATACAAAGTCAGAAAACACGGCTGGTAAAATGTCCTTCCGTAAATATGACCCAAAATTACGTAAACATGTTAAAATGACAGAAGGTAAAATGTCTCATTAGTTTTAGCTAATTATAAAAAAACAGCACCTATTTCGGTGCTGTTTTTATTTTACCCCAAAAGCAAGATCCATATTTATTCCCCCCCCTGTAAAATCAACTAATCCTGTCGCCTCTGTCGGGATTCCAGTATCAGGACTAGGACCATAATAACCAACATTCATATCCGCACTGCCACTGACGACATTGTCTTTCAACTTATAATCAGCCGTTCCTTTGTAACCATAAAATGTTATATCGGCATTCGTGGTATCAATGTTCTTCGCAACAGATATATTATACCAATTAGAAAAATTTGCATTTAAAGTCGAAACCCCTGTATCCTTGCTAAATACCAAAGATGCTCTATTATCAACGATATCCAAAACTTCATTGTCTTCGTTCGTAACGGTGCCAACCGCCGTACCGAAAAAGTTTACGTTAGATTCTATACCAGATAAGATAGCATTTTCAGCAATCTTTCGCGATGCATAACCACCTGCATATGGAATGTTATTCCCCGCAACCCCATTTTTAACTATCTGATATTCACCAAAATCCGAATAAGACAAACTTGGAACGCTTGTATTTTCCATCAAAACACCGGATTTATATATTATACTGTTTTCACCATCTGTAAATACACTTGTATTTCCACTACGAGAATACTCACCATCACCAACTTTAACACCTACGATTTTACCGCTATCATCAATAGAGAAAGTCAGAACTGTATCTGCAGAAGTTTCGAAAGTCGCACTTGTAATATCTAAATTATCCGCGCGTGCGCGTAATTCAATTAATCTTTGCGTCAAAATTTCTTCATTATTTAACGTCCAATTTGATATACAAGCTGCCCCATCATTGCCCGAAGCACAAGATGCAAAAAGCTGCGGGCTTACGACATACATTGCAGGATTTAAAATGTCTTCTGAAACCCCAGAAACGGGTTCGTCCTTCGCAATTGCCAAAGCCGTCTGAGCAATTGCCAAATAATCTGACGCAACAGCCCCCGTATAACCGTTCAATTTATGTTTAACATAAGATGAAACCTGCGCATCATTTAATGAAATCATCATATTAATACGTTTATTACTATTTGATGCAGGATCAATAAACCTGTTTGGATCTGGGGTTAAACCGCTAAAATCACAAGAACCATTTGGTCCAACACAAGTCGGCGTTCCGCCATCATTACAAGCCGCCAAAAAAGCTAATAACATCAAAGCACATGAAAGTCTTTTCATATTATTTCCCCCTTTCTCTTTAAAAATTTTATAAAGATTATAACGATTATACAAGGGGATTTTTATGGTCATAACTTGCCATAAAAACTATTTTCCAAACTTTCCACTGCGCGGGAATCCCACCGGTACCGTACGTCCTTGTGAAGCACGCTTTCCCATCCATGGTGCCCAATCATCCATCTTGGTTGTACCGCGACCTGTTGTCCAACCGAAACCATCCGCAGCGTCAAAGAACATTACATCTAACACATACGTCCGCTCTGCATTATATTTCTGCAATATTACCCCTTTACCACGTGTCATTTCTGGTATTTCAGCCGCAGAGAATATTAATAATTTATCATTTGAACCAGACATTGCAACTGTATCTCCTGTTACAGGTATACACATAATAGCCGGATTCCTTTCTTCAACATTCATAACTTGTTTACCGGTACGCGTCTGTGCCAAACAATTCTCTCCAGATACGATGAAACCCGTACCATGACGACCGACCAACAAATACTTTGCGTTAACATCCAAAACAAACGCAGATACAATATTTTCTTCTGCCCCAATATCTACCATCATACGAACAGATTCGCCAAAGCCCCTAGCAGATGGCAAATCATTGGCATTTACAGTAAACATCTTTCCGCCACTGGCAAAAAGATTTATCTTATCCGTTGACTGCGCATGAAATGCAAATTGTAACTCGTCACCTTCTTTGAATTTTAAATCCAAATTATTTAAATCAAGATGACCTTTTGCGGCACGAATCCAACCCATAGACGATAAAATGACCGTCATTGGTTCTTTTTCAATGAATTCTTCAGCGTTTACAACTATCTCTTCCGTCTGCGGCAACCACTGAGTACGACGACGCCCCAACAAAGTCTTTTTATCATAACGCTTTTTAATGTCTGCGAACCACGCCTTTAACTGTTCATTCTGCATTTCTGGGCTGGCCAGTAATTCTTGTAATTGCTTTTGTTCCGCAAGCAACGCCGCATCTTCGCGACGTATTTCCATTTCTTCTAGCTTACGTAAAGAACGAAGTCTTGTATTTAATATCGCTTCTACCTGAACTTCCGTCAAATTGAATTCCGCCATTAAAACGGCTTTAGGTTCATCTTCGTTTCTTATTATTTCAATCACTCTATCCAAGTTCAGATATACTATCAACAAACCACCAAGTATTTCCAAACGACGAGCAATATTTCCCAAACGCCAATTCGTTCGACGTATTAAAACGTTTTTCTGATGCGCAATAAATTCACGCAACACGTCACCAATCCCCATAACACGAGGTACACCACGAGAATCAATGACGTTAAAGTTCATATTAAAACGATACTCCAAATCAGTCATTGCAAATAAATGCGCCATCATTTTATCAGCAGGCACATTTCGACTTTTTGGCGTTATGACAATTCTTACATCCGTAGTAGACTCATCAGAAATATCATCCACAAGCGGTAATTTTTTTGCGTCGATAAGATTTGCAATTTGTTCAACTAATTTAGATTTAATTATACCATATGGAATTTCTGTAATTACCACCTGTTCAGCACCACGGTCAAGTTTTTCAACTTCCCATTTTGCGCGAACGCGAAAAGCACCACGACCTGTTTCATAATTTTTTACTATGGTATCAAAAGAATCAATTAAAACGCCCCCTGTTGGAAAATCGGGTCCAACAAGTTTCTTCATAATCTGAGTAGTCGTTGCATCTGGATTATCGACAACCAAAGTCAATGCATCACAAACCTCTGCCACGTTATGCGTCGGTATATTTGTTGCCATACCAACGGCAATTCCCATACCACCATTTGCTAATAAATTAGGAAACGCCCCGGGCATCACAACCGGTTCAACCGTTGTACCGTCAAAGTTAGGCATCATATCAACGCTGTCTTCGTCAATACCTTCCATAATCAGCATCGCAGCGTCAGTCATCTTCGATTCAGTATAACGATATGCCGCCTGTGGGTCGCCATCGATATTACCAAAATTCCCCTGTCCGTCTATCAGCGGGTATCTTACAGAGAAGTCTTGCGCCAAACGCACCATAGCGTCATAAACAGACGAGTCACCATGAGGATGGTAATGCCCCAACACATCACCGACAACCGTTGCACACTTACGAAAAGCCGCGGACGGTGAAAGTTTCTGTCGCAACATAGAATATAAAATTCGACGATGTACAGGTTTTAAACCGTCCCTAACGTCCGGCAGCGCACGCGATACAATGGTACTGACAGCATATGATAAATACCTTTCAGACAAAGCATCCGACAACTGTTGTGAATCAATTTTTTCGATTACTTCCTTACTCATAGCACCCAGAATTTAAAACATTTGCAAAAAAATAACAACAGAAAAAACGTTTTTATTAATTTTATAAAAAATTTTTTAATTTTTTTGCTTTTTTTACTTGAAATTTATTTTTTTCGATATATATGTATATACAAACTTTGGTTCCCCTTGCGGGGCGGGCTGTCTAATAAGACAAGTCGGGGCGCTACGATTTTTATCGTTTCGTCTGAATGTACGTCACCAAAATGCTCTATGGTGACGAACCAATCAAAACAAAAATGAACGTAATGTAACAAAACCGGCAAGCCGGTCTGTTGCTTTGATTGCAAAGGGAGGAAAAAATGAGTTTTAAGCGTACTCTTCCGTACTTTTTAAGTAGTGCGGCAATGTTGTTCATAGGGGCCCACACATTAGGGTCTAATGAAACAGAATCAACACAAAAAGTCACATATAATATTCGTCCTGTGCCTGCCCCAAAAATTAATACAGAAAAAAGTATCGATTTTGCAGAAGCCGTGACGAACAACGCAATTGCTATAATGGCCATTGCTCAAAAGTATGATGTTGTATATACACGCGCCGACGGTAATCAATTTCGTAGAAGCGGTGGAACACGTGCATGGCGTAATAATAACCCAGGATGTTTACGTTATTCTGTTTTTACCGCATCACTTGGCGCAATCGGTGAGGCAGGAGGTTTCGCAGTATTTCCAGATGAAGAAACAGGTATGAAAGCTATAAGCGCTTTACTAACATCAGATAAATATAGAAACTTGACTATATCTCAAGCAATTTCTAAATATGCGCCACCACATGAAAATGATACTGCGGAATACAACGCAAGCCTACACAGGATGACGGGGTTACCGATAACAAAAAAATTATCAGATTTAAATGACGAACAAATAATGCACGTTGTTAAAGCAATCAGAATCGTAGAAGGATGGCGTCCAGGTAAAGAAACCTTTATACAGAAAAACGAAAAAGCCAAAGATTCATTAGAATTATATGCTGAAATACAGCAAAAACAAATAAATAAAGCTTTGGAACGCACAATGTAAAAACGCGCATTAGCGCGTTTTTTTAATTTAATTTATTCTTTATTTCACGAATTCGTGCCAATATTTCTTTTAAATCCGCATCTGTTACAGAAGGGGCGGGTTTGTTATGAACCTCATCAGCAAGAACAATGCACAAAGTTGCAAGCAAAGAATTTTCAGGAAGCGGACCTATTTTATCCAATATCTCACGTGCCCTGGCATCTACCATCTTACCAAGCTCTATCAACCTAGCTTCTTGCCCGTCTTCGCACCCCATAGGGTAATTTTTATTCACAATAGGTATTGATACGACGCTCATTTCAACTTCTTTAATATTGCTATTGTTTGATTTATTACATCTGTTGCCCGCGCATTCTTATCGCGCAAGCCTTTTACCTGTTCTGTCAAAATTGCAACTTCTAAATCGGTCTGCTTTCCCGCGTTTACCGCAACAGAACGTAATTTTGCGGCCGCTTCTTCGACCAAATTCAATTCTTGAAAGATTTGTTGTTTTATATCAGACATATTTTCAGTTTAAGATATTTTTTGCATGCGTTCAATAGCAAAATGTGATATAATGTTCGCATCTAGTGGGGGATTTATTTCAATGAAAACTAAAATCATTTACATTTCAGG
>CASEJM010000039.1 GCA_949288265.1 uncultured Pseudomonadota bacterium
ATATTCAGCGTTCTTGTCACTGCAAATGCAACGTCCTCCACTATCATTATCCAGCATACAAAAAGAATCCATACAACCATAATATTTCTGTCGACATGCCTCACTTGCCACAAGATTATCTTGAGCCGCCGCAACTGTCGTACCCGTTCCTATAACAGATTTGGTAGCCCCAGCCCTCGCTGATACCCCTGTATTGCTATTAACACTATTACTAGCAGACGGTGTCCTACTGACCGTCGTTCTACCGCTCGTTGCAGAACGAGCAGATACTGTTGATGATACTGGTGATGATGTCCTAGTACTTGTAGCACTACGTGCAGTTACACCGCTATTCCTTGATACCGTAGAACCAGAACTTGTCCCAGCAGAAGAAGCGCCTTGCCCCCTTGGATTACTTGCCGTCGCCGCTTCCGCTACATTTATGCTACATATCAATAATATGCTTAGTATTAGTTTTTTCATAAAAAAGGCCTTTCCTATTCATATAATTTTATCATATTTAATGAATTTATTAAAAGCATTTTTTTGTTCAAATTACATATTTTCCACACAAAAATTTATAAAGTATTGACAACCGTATTTTTTGTACTATATAAAAAGGGGTGAGAAAATATTATGACAGAAAAAGACCTAAAAAATTTTGATATAAACAGTGCAAAAAAAGAATACGTCCGCTATTCTTGGTTGGATGCATTTTTTCATATTCCTATGCTCAAGTTTTCTAGATATTGTCCTGCCTATGTCATAACGAACGAGGACATTCGCTGGGTATCTGAACTGACAGAAAAAGAAAACGATCGCATACTAACGGTTACAGGCAGTGGTGACCAGCCTTTATATTACGCCTTAAAGGGTGCAAAGCACATAGACACTTTTGACGTATCTTTTTGCGCGAAAGTTATGATGGATTTTAAAACGACTGCCTTAAATAAATTAACACGAGACCAATACGTAAACCTTTTACAAAATCTGTATCGTTCAAATAAACGTTTACAAGATCCTTTAATCACTGATGTGCTTGATTTAATGCCAGAAGATACAAAAAATTTCGTAAAAGGAATGGAAAAATACTTAATCTTTGGTGCAGACGGTTCTTGTTTTTCACCGACTGATTACATTCTTCCAACCGAAAAAGAATACGAAGAAATGCGAAATAAAATTAAAAAACCATTTAATTTTATATGGAGTGGCGTAGACGAAATACATTCTAAAATAGTCGGTGAATATGACGTAATAAATCTTTCTAATATATTTCAGTATATGAATGCCGAACAAATAGAAAAGATATTATTATCTTTACGTCCCCACGTAAAAAAGAACAAATTTATAATGGCACTGACCGGCAATTGGGCCTGTTCAAGCAAGAAAGATATTTTTGATGAACTTACACAAAAGTTTAGGGATTGGGCTATCATTGAGCTAAAAGGAAAAAACAAAAGCATAAATTCTGAAAGGGTTATGATTGTTCAACGAACGCGATAAAAAAATTGCCCATAAGGGCAATTTTTTATTTATCTGCGGTACGACGTTTAGCAGTCGTTGTTTTTTTCTCTACCTTAGCTTTTGAATCTTCTTCCACTTCAGACTTTTTCGCAGAGGTCTTTACAGATTTTTCTTTCTTTTCTTCTTTATCTGCAGATTTTTCGGCTGTTTTTTCTTCTGCTGCCACCGGTTTTACAACTTTTTTAGCATTTTCATCACGATCGACTAATTCAATAATAGCCATTGGCGCAGCATCACCATAACGAAAACCCGCCTTTAACACGCGTGTATACCCACCTGGACGGTTTGCATAACGAGGTCCCAAAACCGTAAACAGTTTTTTTACTGTTGCTTCAGAATTATTACCTAGTTCACTTGCAACTAAACGACGATTCGCAACAGAATCAACTTTTGCGCGAGTAATCAACTTTTCAACGACACCACGCAAATCTTTAGCTTTTGGCAAAGTTGTTTTAATCTGTTCTTTTTCAATCAAGTTTTTCGCCAAGCCTATGAATAAAGCTTTGCGAGCATTTGTATCGCGATTAAATGTACGACCTGCTTTCATATGTCTCATCGATTACTCCTTTTTATTTCTGCCCCTTTACCGGGGATTTTTGAGACGCTACGCCCTAAAATTATTTCAGTAACGTAGATTTTTTACCATGCGATTATATCAATCGCATGGTATTTGTAAAGAAATTATATTACTTATATGGGTCTTCATATTTTTTGGCCAACTCTGCAATATTTTCTGGTGGCCATCCTGGAACTTCCATTCCCAGACTTAAACCCATTGCTTCTAGCTGAACCTTAATTTCATTCAAAGACTTACGCCCAAAATTAGGTGTTTTTAACATATCCGCTTCTGTCTTCTGAACTAATTCGCCCAACCAGTTTATTTTGTCATTTTTCAAACAATTATTTGCACGAACTGATAATTCAAGTTCATCAACATGCTTTAATAATTTTGGATCAAATGGTAATGCATCCTTAACCTTTTCTTCTTCTGACGGTGCATTTATTTGAGCAGGATCTTCAAAATTAATGAAGACAACTAATTGATCCGTCAAAATACGTGCTGCAAAAGCGATTGCATCTTCTGGCGTTACAGAACCATTTGTTTTAACAGTCATTTCCAATTTATCATAATCGGTGCTTTGACCAACACGAGTTTCAGAAACTTCAGTTGCAACATTCAAAATAGGTGAAAAAATTGAATCAACTGGAATTACACCTAATGGTAAACCATCTGCATGAGCAGACGCAGGTACATAACCACGACCTGTTGACAAAGTAATTTCCATATCAAGATTTGCACCATTATCTAAAGTGCAGATTTCGGCATCTTTATTCATAACTTCAACGCCACCAGATGTTTCAATCATACCTGCTGTAACAACTGCGGGGCCTTTTACTTTCAACGTTGCTTTATGTTGTCCTTCTGTCAAAGCTTTGAAATAAACGCCCTTCAAATTTAAAATGATATCTGTTACATCTTCACGAACACCAGATATGCTAGAAAATTCATGCTGAACGCCATCTATTTTAATATAAATTGGTGCACACCCCTGCAAAGAAGACAACAAGACTCGACGTAAAGCTGTCCCCAATGTCAACCCAAACCCTTTTTCTAAAGGTTCTGCAGTTAAAGTCGCTTGATTTGGATTATTTTCATCAACTTTGATGTTAAGTTTTTTGGGTTTAATCAAAGTAACCCAGTTTTTTTCAATCATAAAATCCTCCATTAGGCTTAGTTTATCATTTTCGCCAATGCGGC
>CASEJM010000040.1 GCA_949288265.1 uncultured Pseudomonadota bacterium
ACCTTATTTGTCGCAAGAAGAAATGATGATGAGTTGTTATTCCTTATTGTTGAACAAGACAACCCCATAAAACAAAAAATTTTATCAAGCTTAGGTCTAGAAGATAAGACACCGGCAGAAAAACCGTCATTTTGGCAGCGGTTATGGGGAACGGGGTCAGAAGAAACATCGGAATACGAAATAGAAGAAGAAAAGTTATCTATACCAAAAATTCCGGAAAAATCATGGATACGTATTTATTTTACCCCAGGTCCCGATTGTGAAAACAATATAATTGCCGAAATCAATCAGGCAAAGAAGATAGACATAGCTGTATATTCTATCACCAACCAGAATATAGTTGATGCGCTGGTTGCTGCAAAAGACAGGGGCGCAAAAATCAGGATTATCACAGACAGGTTACAATCTGCTGGTAAATATTCTTTGGTACCGTATTTGGAAGAGCAAGGCTTTGATATCGTTACGAATAAAAAACATAAAATAATGCATAATAAATTTGCTATTTTTGACGGAAAAAGAATAGAAAACGGCAGTTATAACTGGACAAAGAATGCCAGTGAATCAAACGCCGAAAACTGCTCTTTCTTTGAACAGCAAGACAAAATCTACACCAATCAATTTGAATATCTTTGGGATTTGTATCAAGAATAAACTATATCTTTATGCCATTAAAAACTATAACTAGAAGCATATTTTTCTAATTCGGCTTTCTTTATAAGATCAAAATTAGCCTGTTTATTCTTATAGTTACCCGGAGTCCACGAATAAAAACGTCCTAAATGTAAATTACGCCCAGTTTCAAGTTTATCCCAAAATGAAATCAAACGTATATATCCAGATTTATGCTTTTCGTCCCATTCGCTAACTTTTTTATTCCGCTCTTCAATACGTTTTTCCGCTTCTTTCAAAGCACCCGTGGCATTTTCATAATCTCTTATCTGTTTTTCTGACTCCTCTGCAGAATTTTGCAGGTCGTTGTAATTTTTCTCTGTATCTTTCATCAACTTACGTAAAGCATCGTATTTCGTTGTATCTCGAGCATCTTTTATCTGATCACGAGTATAACCGTCATGTAAACTTTCATACAACTCTTGTATTTTTTCATATACCTGCTGTTTTTGAGCTTCTTTTTCTCTTTTTCTTGCCAGAAAATCTTGCGCCAATGCAGAAGACGCTTCTGATATCAAACCAGAATAAGAAGAAGGATTTTTTAAGTTATTATCTAATTCTACAATATCATTCGTCAATTTCTTACGTAAATTTAGTAAATTTTTAATTTGATCGCGAATCTTAACAATTGAATCAGCTGTCTCAAAATTCTCTCTATTCTTAATGTAAACATCTCGCGCCGCCAACGCATCGGCTTTTAAGGTACTTAACTGACTTTTTTTGGTCGACAAAGAACCTTCGTTAACCCCTTTAGAATCCAGTGCCGCTAATATAGATTCTTGCTTAGATATTGTATTTTCATCAATTATATTTTCCGTATCCCGACTTAAAATAGCAGCTTCTTTATCCTTTCTATTTTCTTCGGACCATTTATCTTGTAACGCACGTAATCGTTTAGACTTGTGATTAAATTTACTGCCGGATAATTTAATTGCATTAATGGCACCCGTAGCAGCATAACCAACGATCTGCAATCCTTTCTTAAGTGTAAAATCAAACGCATTTGTAAAGAATTGCATTGCTTGATTACCATTATTTATAGATAACTTGGGATCAGAAAAAATGGTAAAATCTGATTTATTAAACGCCTCCATAATTTTGCTGTTCGTATAACTATATTTCACAACAGACAAAATTTCCATCGCGGTTTCTGCTTCTTCGATCTTGTTTGCGTCACCGTCAAGTGCTTTGACAATAAGCTCTTCAACTATGGCACGTAACTTCTGTCCATTATTTAAAGCGGCCGCAAAGGTCTTTGGCATAGACCCTTTTAAATCCTCCATAGTTTTTACAAACCAATCAAAATGTTCGACAGCCTTTTTAGATTTCAGCTTATTTCTAATGGTATCTTTAGACTCTAAAATCTTTGCCAAACCATCTGTCGGTTTATAATTAATCCCATCAATTGCTTTTACTATATGCTTAGCGGAATCAGAAAAAAACAAACGATCGCCAGATAAAGTTAAATACTTACCCATATAATTTTCAAGGGCTTCGCTGATATCACCACGCAACTTTTCAAACGGGGTTAATTCTTCTTGAAGTTTCGGTGGAACAAAGTCCTTACTTTCCTTGTTGTCATAATCTACATTGGACTTTGCTTTTTCTATCTGTCCCGAAATTTTATTGTTATCATATTGTTTAAAGACGTCATATATTTTTTTATTTTTTACAAGCGTATTCAATAAAATTTCATAACAACCCTTATCGCTTCCCCTGCCGCGAAATAATTCCATTTTTGCAGGATCTATGACACTATCATCAAACCCATTAATTATCTCACTAAAATCGGGGATAGGTTCGCTTGGATCTATACCTAAAAAGTTATGAAATTCTGGAGAATTACTATATACATCTATGTATTGTGCAATTTCTTTTATTTTTTTCTGAAATGCCAATGACGTATTATATTCTTTTGCCGATATTCCATACAACAATTTATCATACGTAAAATCTTTATCAGTAATTCCCCATTCTTTTTGAAACTTAAAGTCTAATCTTGTTCTGTACTTACTTAAAAAGTTTTTTAAATCCTTACGAATTACATCATCTGCCCTTGGATTTGCCACACTATTTGAAAAAGGCTTGCTATCAAGATTGCCAAAGTACTGGTCTATAAAGTTCTTCGCGTCTTCTGATTCAATATTATTACGATCCGCAGCCATATTACGAAAGGCGTTTTGAAACGCTAGGAAAAACTTTTCCCACCCATCATCATCCATATAAAAGGCATCGGAACTATCTTTTGGGTCAGGTAATTCATTTTCAACCCACTTTCCCGCAGAATTTTGATGCATTAATTTTGACTTCCACTTTTTCATATTACCGCTAAAATCATCACTTTTAACGTATGCATCAAACTGAGCACGAACCCTATAAGGCATATGGTTAAAGCGCCATTGCATATAATATTGTAATAAAAAAACATCCATTTTTACTGCCATACCTTATACCCCTTATCTTATAATTATAGTAAAAAAACGTAATTTTTCAATATGTTAATCAATTTCTCTCTTTTCTGTAAGGTACACGTTCCTATATATTTAATGCCGCTTTTTACTATACTATACCTATATGGCAATAAATTTGCGTAACTTTTTACTTAAAACTATACCGTATATCTTATCTATTGCGGGTGGTTTAGTTTTATTTAAATTGACTGAAAACAATATTCAAAACGAAGACGTGTCTGGTTTGGTAACAAATATTGCCGCATCATTATTAGCAATTCCTCTGATCTTTATACTTTACGATTATTCTAATTATCTTGTATCAAGACGATTAAATAAAACTATGGCAGATCATATTACAGATCAGCTTAACGTAATATTACTAAACCTGATAATAATAATTCGACAAACACTTGGTATCAGAACAAAATTAACATTCATTTCATTAAACAAAATGGGAAACATATCCGCTTCAAAAATGATGTCTTTACTGAAAATAACACCAGCTCAGATAAAAGACCTAAGAATATACTATAACGAATTAGATACATTAGTATACAACAGCACAAGTTCAGATGCTTTGACAAATACCCAAGTACAAATGTTAACCGGTCTGATGAGAGACTTATCATTGTTAATAAACGAATATAAATTCCGTCATAATAGACGAGCAACAGCAAAATATATGTCTAGCATAGTCACCAAAATAATAGAATGGTTAGATTCCGATGCTTTTGCCGCAATGCATTTCCAACAATTATTAGGAGCGGCAGAAATCGACGCCAATTCTCAAAAAAAGATACATAAATAAAAAAGTTTATTCTTGACAACAACAATCAGCTAAAATATCATTAAAGAAAGTAAAAAAAAATAGGTGGATTAATATGAAAAAAACAATTTTAAAAACATTATTATACGTCTTTGTTGGACTTATTGTGGTTGTAGCAACTGCGCCGCTATATTCTGAAAATAATATGTTGCGCTCTATTTCCTCATCAATAAAAAACGGCAATGCGAGAATAGATATATATAACACGGGAACCCAAGATAATCAGGTAGAGATTATAGAGGTTTCAAATGAAGCTATTAAAAGTTCATACCCACAGTGGTGTAAGACAAAAACAGGTCAATGCTCTGTCGTAACAGTAAATAGTTTTGACGAACCAATAAATTTTAAAATCAAAGCAAAAAAAGCAGGAACAGTAAAAATCATCTTGATGGGACCAGATGTCACACATAATAACAAAAGATATCCTGTAATTGTAGATTATGCTGACTTGGTTGTAAACGGTGAAAACGTATTTTCAGAAACCACATCCGTTTTCCATGATAATCCATATAGATATACCATGGCAGTAAAAGATGGTGACACAATAGAAGTATCTGTTAATGCCGACAATCACTTTTTTGGTTTTTCTGATTTGAAGTATTTCAATGTAAACTACGTAAAACTATCTTCTATCGTAGTCACATACATCATAATAATCGGTATAATTGCTTTGTATAGAAAAAAGAAAGCAAAAAAAGCTAAATAAAATTCATTTTAAGCAACTGAAAAAAGCGTTATTTAATATAACGCTTTTTTTATGACTTTTAAAGTTGAAAGCGGATAATTCCTGTGCTATGCTGAGGCGCATAAACAAAGGGGATAATATGTATATACTTGCTTTAAATTGTGGTTCTTCATCACTTAAATATCAAGTTTTTGACGCAGATTCAAAAAAAGTCGTTGTCGGCGGTAACGTAGAAAAAATTGGGTTGCCGGATTCTTTTATAACTCAGAAATACCCAGACGGAACGAAACAACGCAAAGATACAGAAATGAAAAATCATAACGAGGCTTTAAATGTTGTATTATTTATGTTACGCGAAGCTTCTATTGATATGAACGAAATTAAAGGTGTTGGTCATCGCGTTGTTATGGGCGGTGACAAATTTGCTTCTTCCGTTGAAATTACTGATGATGTAATGAAAACCATAGAAAAATTATCGCCTATTGCACCGTTGCACAACCCATCTGCTTTGCTTGGCATAGTAACAGCAAAACAGTTATTACCAAACGCACGTCAAATTGCAGTATTTGATACAGCTTTCCACCAAACAATGCCTGACTATGCATACCGTTATGCAGTACCAAGTGCATGGTATACAGAACTTGGTGTCCGTAGATATGGGTTTCATGGAACTTCTCACTTGTATGTTTCCAAACGTGCCGCAAAATTATTAGGTAAACCAGCAGATAAATGCAATCTTATCACATTACATATCGGTTCTGGTGCCTCTGCGACAGCCATAAAAAACGGAGTTTCCATTGACACATCTTTAGGTATGACACCTTTAGCAGGTTTAACTATGGGTACTCGACCTGGTGACGTTGATCCTGGTGTAATACTATATGTTATGGAACAATTACATTTAACACCCGAACAAATGCAAAAACATTTGAATAAAGATTCTGGTTTAATCGGACTGACAGAATGTTTCGTAGATCGCCGCGACGTAGAATCAAATAAAGACACCAATGATAAATGCCGTCTAGCAATAGATATGGAAGCCCATAATGTAAAAAAGTATATTGGTGCATATATGGCAGAACTTGGACATACAGATGCATTAGTATTTACTGCGGGCGTTGGTGAAAACGATGATTACTTACGCGAAAAATTCTGTGATGGTTTAGAAGAACTTGGTATTAAACTTGATAAAGAAAAAAATGCCGCTGCATTGGCCCGTAAAGGTGTTGAAGAAGCAGAAATTTCTACTTCAGATAGCCGCGTAAAAATATTTATGATTGCAACGAATGAAGAATTAGTAATCGTTGAAGATACAATCGCAATCATGAATGGTACATATAACCCCAACCATTTAGAAATGGATTATTCTTTTGCTAAATAAATAAAACCGCCATTTGGCGGTTTTTTATTTTAATAAATCACCTGCTTTTATGTATTCAGGTGTTCCAGATTTTAAAGTTTTCTGAGCACGTTTTGCATAATCTCGCGCTTTTTCTTTATTACCAATGATATGATAGTACTCTGCACGTGCCCAATCTGCACGCCCATCATCATATGCCCTACCCAATACCCAATACGTTAAAGGGGCTGGTTCTGCTAATAAAGACCGCTTACATAATTCTATAGCTTGCTCTTTATCGCCCGATTTGTTTCTTTCGGTCAAAACCAATGCCAAAGCAGTTTCTATTTGCGGTGCTTTTTCATTTATTAATTTAAGACTTTGTTTATACGCATCAACGCTGTCATCATAATGTCCTAACTGATATTCTATATCCCCTAACAGTTCATAAAAATATGGATTTTCTGGTTCGCGTGAAATTAAAGTTAGCGTGCCAACACGGGCTCCGTCTAAATTTCCGCCACGCATACGTGCAATTGCACGCGCATATAATGCCGCACTAGATGTATCAGAATTTGGATATAAAGTTAGAACGTTATCTGCACTATCCAGATACCCTACTAGTTTAGCTCGAATTAATTCATATTCTTCCTTTTGTGCACCTGTCGGAGCATTTGTAGCTTTATAACCATCATCGATTTTATCCATTTGACCGCGAATGTTATTCAAACGTTCCGCAGTTAGAGGATGATTAATTCTATTGGGATTAATACGAGATTCTAAGGCACCTGTCATATGTTCCATTTGTTCAAAAACTTCTATAAAACCATTTGGATTCAAATTCGCCTTTAACATCAGCTTTAACCCCATATCGTCTGCAATACGTTCTTCATCACGTGTAAATGCCAACATGGATTGCTGAGCGATGCCACTGGAACCAGCTAAAACACCGGCTCCCATAGACGGGTCTCCCCCTAACGCCATCAAACCTATACCAAGTGCCTGAATTAGCATTGTACGTGTCATTTCTGCGTTCATCCGGTCAGCCATTTGGGCCATATGCCCCCCCAACGTATGCCCAAGTTCATGCGCAATAACCGCTTGTAAAGCATCTGGTGATTTAATCTGCTTCAACAAACCCGTATAAACGTATACGTCTTCCCCACCCATAACGAACGCATTAAAATCATTATCATTTACTATATGTACACGAAGCCGTCCATCTGGTATATCCGCGGCCTTACCCAGCGGAGAAATTAAATCTGTAATAACACGCTCAGTTTCTGTATCATTGATAAGAGAAACCGCTTCTGCAGGTAATATGATAAATAAACACAATAAAAACATAACTATTTTACGCATTTATCCAGACCCCCCGATCAAATATAAACATAAGATCACGCGTCCAATCATCTACATCAAGTATATCACGAGCAGCCGAAGCCGCCAATTTGAACAAATCGCGATGACGAGAATAATCAACAAAATGATAATTTATCCAACCACTTTGTCTTGTGCCAAGTAACTCACCCGTGCCACGCATCATCAAGTCTTGTTCTGCAATTGCAAAACCATCATCTGTCTGCGTTAATACGTCAAGACGTTTCAACCCCTCTTCTGTTATATTATTCCCGTATATTAGTATACAATAAGATTGTAAATTTCCACGACCGACCCGCCCCCGTAATTGATGCAAAGCCGCTAAACCGAAACGTTCTGCATTTTCAATTACTATTATCGTTGCACGTGGAACATCAATTCCTACCTCTATGACAGTAGTTGCGACCAATATTTTCATATCGGAATCATCATCAGCAAATTCTGCCATAACCTTATCACGTTGTTTTTTATCCATCTGCCCATGTACTAAACCCACGCTTGAGAAAAACTTTTTCAGATCATCATATCGCGATTGAACCGCGGTTAAATCAGACGCTTCTGTTTCTTCAACCAACGGGCAAACCCAAAATACCTTTGCCCCAGCGTCCACCTGCAATCTTAAACGAGAAACCAACTCATTAATTCGCCCGATTGGTAATTTAGTCGTCTTTATCGGTAATCGCCCTGCCGGTTTTTCATTTATAATTGATACATCCATATCACCATATATGGTCATAGACAACGTACGCGGAATAGGAGTCGCTGACAAAGACAGCAAATCTGGATTTTTACCTTTAGATCTTAAAGCCTCACGCTGAGAAACCCCAAAACGGTGTTGTTCGTCCACAATCACTAAACCCAAATCTTTATAGTCAACGTCTTCAGAAAAAAGAGCATGCGTTCCAACAATTATTTTCGTACGCCCCGACCGCAAAGATATTAATTTTTCACGACGCCCTAACCCCTTATCACGTCCAGTTAAAACGTCACAAATTATACCGATTTTATCGCATAATTGCTTTATCTTAATATAATGCTGCTGCGCTAAAGTATCCGTCGGTGCCAACAAAGCCGTCTGCGCACCGGATTCAGCCATTTTTACGGCAGCTGCCAGCGCAACTATGGTCTTACCACTTCCAACATCTCCCTGAACCAGACGCATCATCGGTATATCCCGATCCATATCTTCAAAAATCTCGTTTATTGTATGTTGCTGAGCCCCTGTCATAGAAAACGGCAATACCGAATAAAATTTATTCAAAAAATCGTATTTTTTTGGGCGCACAATTCTACGGTTACGTATGTCTTTACGGTTTCTACGACTAATGGCGATGGCTGTTTGATGTGCTAATAATTCCCAATACGCCAATTTCACAACATATACAGAACCCGCAGACAAATCTTCTGCCGATTCCGGATAATGCACATGACGCAAAGCATCAAAAAATTCACAAACATTTAAGTCTTCTTCACCAATAATTTTTTCTGATAAAATATTAAAAATTTGATCCCGAACGTTCGCGAAAGTTTTCTGCGTCAGGCCCTCGCCAGCAGGATAAATCGCCTGAATAGCAGGTATTTTATCGGCATTATTTAAATCTTCTATAAAATCAGGATGGTTAATTGTTGGGCGTGACCCGCGCTCTAGCTTTCCGCTGATCATACGCCACTGACCTATAGGCAATTTTTTCAACCAATAATCTAAAAAATTTATATTAAAAAACTGTATCGTAACAGAATTACCTACTTTATCTGCACAAACGATCTGAGTCGGGCGCCTATGCCCACGAAACACCCCCCCAGATTTATGAGATTTAACCAATAACGGTATTGTTACCATTTCCCCGGGTTCTGCGCTGGATATATCTTCTGTTATACCCCTTGCCCGTATATAAGAAGGTATATGTAATAAAAAATCCAATACACGTCTGCCCCCCAACACATCATCAAAACGTGCCGCCAAAACAGGACCTACACCTTTTATAAACTGAAGATCCGTATTCAAAAAGTCAAATAATTCTTTTTTCATATACTATAAAAGTAGTCAAAACATGTTAATTTATCAATAATAAAAAATGTCGCCACTTAAGCGACACTCTGATTTATTCAAGAACCTGTTTCTGAAGGTCTATTAACTTCTTACAACCCATAGTCGCCATTTCCATCAATTTGATTAATTGCGCTTGATTAAAAGGATGCTGTTCACCGGTCGCTTGAATTTCTATGAAATTTCCGGCACCAGAAACAACGAAATTAGAATCTAATTCTGCAACACAATCTTCTTCGTAATCTAAATCTAATATCAATTCACCGTTCCAAAGCCCAGCGGAAACTGCGGCAACATAATCCCGTATTGGATTTTCTTGAATACGTCCACGCTCCAACAACCAGCGCACAGCAAGCACTAACGCCACATACCCACCAGTAATTGACGCACATCTTGTACCACCGTCACCTTGGATGACATCACAGTCTATTGTTATGGTATGGCGACCAAGTTTTTCCATATCGATTACGCTACGAAAGGCTCTGCCTATTAAACGGGATATTTCAGCACTACGATGATCTTTCATCAATGTATCACGTCCTTTTCTGGTACCGTTGGCGCGCGGTAACATTGAATATTCTGCAGTTACCCATCCACCCGTTTTATTTTGCATACGTTTCCACAAAGGCTGGTTTAAATCAACAGACGCCGTACATAAAACTTGCGTTCCACCCATTTTTATTAAACAAGATCCTTCTGCCCACTTATTTATACCAGTTTCCATTGAAACAGGACGCATTTGCTCATTTTTACGCATTGATGGTCTCATTAAACTCTACCCTTTGTTTTATTTGTCACATTACTATATAATAATAGATTAGGATTGCAATGCTTTTTACATTTGATTTTTTGCATATATAATTGTATCCTGCCAATTTGCAAAAGGATTTTTATGTCAGCAAAGACAAAACGTCTATTTAAAAAACTGGTTAGTTATTCGGGCATATTTTTCTTTGTCTTAGCAGCTTTTATGCTGTGGTGGCAACTGCGTGAATACAGCTTTTCTGATATTATTCAAGCGCTTTTAGCAATACCATTGACAAACCTTATAATGGCGTGCATAGCTTGCTTAGCCGGATATCTGACTTTATCTTTATACGATTTCTTAGCGTTAAAATATGTTGGAGGACACGTTTCTTGGTGGAAATGGATGTTGGCGGGAATACTAGGTTTTGCAATCAGTAATAACGCGGGGCACGCAGTGGTAAGTGGGGGGGCAATCAGATATCGCCTTTATACAAGATGGCGCATCAGTGGCAGTGATATTGTAAAAATGCTGACTTTTTCTGGTTTTACATTTTTCTTGGGTTGCTCTGCCATATTAATTTTGGGGTATTTTTTGGTACCTTCTGCTTTACTTGACCGTTCTGTCGGGGCAAGCATTGGTATTAATTCTTTGTTTATCATATGTACAGCTGCCGTTATGGTTTACTTTGCAGCAACGATATTTTTTCAGAAAAAGGGTATAAAAATAGGTAATATAAAATTCCAAGTTCCAACTACAAAAACAGCTTTGATACAAATGTTGCTTGGGGCGGCAGATAGCGTTTTAGCAGGATTAGTCTTATATTGCTGCCTGTTGCCATTCGTACAAATTCCGTTTGGTACTTATATAGGTTTATTCGTAATAGCTCAAACTACCGGTGTATTTAGCCAAGTACCAGGGGGAATCGGCGTTTTTGAAAGTATATTCTTATTAGCTTTACCAGATACTATAGATAAAGCGGATATATTTGGTGCTTTACTTGCATATAGAATAATATACTACCTATTACCCCTTATCGGTGCGGGTGGTTTATTTTTCATATATGAAAACTGGTTACGTACAAGAATGAAACGCTGGTTGACAGAAGCAAAAAATAAAATTCCCCAAATCCCGGCCAGAATAAAAAATATTAAGCATAGGAAAAAATAATTACCTTGCTTGCGTGACGATGACATGTTATGCTTACACTTAACGTATGAAATGGGGTTGATATAAGTGTTTATATTATCACTATTCTTTTTAATTCGATACGCGCTGTTTATTATCGTTGCGCACTCTCTTGGCATGGGCTTGGACGCCCCACAGGGACGGATTATTGCCATTCCATACGCTTACAACATAAAAGGATTACTAAATGTCAAAGAAGATTTATGTGGACGCAGTCCACCCGGAGGAAACGCGTGTAGTCGTGGTAGATACTGCCACCAATCGCGTTTCTGATTTTGACGTTGAAACAACCACTAAACCTCAGATAAAAGGGAACATTTATCTGGCAAAGGTTATTCGCGTCGAACCTTCCTTGCAGGCAGCATTCGTTGATTATGGTTCTGGGAAGAACGGATTCTTGCCGTTTTCAGAAATTCATCCTGATTATTACCAAGTAACGCCTGAACAAAAGAAAAAGTTACTGGAACTGGCACACGCTAATATAGTAGATGATGATGAAGATCCAGACGATGAAAACGACGAAGTTGCAGAATATGACGACCACAGCGCAGGCGAAGATAATAAAGAACTAACTAAACGTTCTCATGAATTCAAAATTCAGGACGTTATTAAACCAAAGCAAATCCTTCTGGTTCAAGGGGTAAAAGAAGAACGCGGTCAGAAAGGTGCGTCAATGACAACATACTTGTCTTTGGCTGGTCGCTTTGCTGTATTGATGCCGAATTCTCGTAAACGCAATAGTTATGGAATTTCTAAGAAAATATCAGACAAAGCCGAACGTGCACGTTTACGCGAAATTTTACATAACCTGAAAATACCAAAAGGTATGACAGTTGTTCTACGTACAGCAGCTTTCGGTGCGAACCAAGAAGATATTGCTAATGACTATGATTACTTAATAAACCTGTGGAACGAAATCCGCAAAACAACTTTGGAATCTGTCGCCCCAGTTACAATACATACTGAAGATTCACTGTTACGTCGCGTTGTACGTGATTTTCTGTCAGACAAAGAAGATGTCTTGATAGTTCAAGGCGAAGAAGCTTTTGACGCAGCAAAACAATATTTTCAGCAAATGTATGGCAAAGCACCGCGTAAACAACTGGTTCAATACAAAGACCCAGCAGTACCGTTAATGGTAAAGGCTGGTGTAGAAAAGCAATTAGAGGGCTTACACGGACCATACGTACAATTACCATCTGGTGGTTCTTTGGTAATCAACCAGACAGAAGCAATGGTAACAATTGACGTAAATTCTTCTCGCGCAATAAAAGAGAAAGACATTGAACAAACCGCGTTAAACACTAATTTAGAAGCAGCAGAAGAAATTGCTTTGCAATTACGCTTGCGCGATTTAGCAGGAATTGTTGCAATTGATTTCATTGATATGGAAGAAGAAAAAAACAACCGCAAATTAGAAGCAAAGATGCGCGAAGTTATGAAACGCGACCGTGCACGTACACAGGTTGCAAAAATTAATAACTTTGGTGTATTGATGCTGTCACGTCAGCGTTTACGCAGCAGTTTTATGGAATCTTCCTATGTACAATGTCCACACTGTATGGGTGCCGGTGTTGTGCCAAGCATTCAAACGGCAGCAATTATCTTATTCCGCCATTTGCAAGAAAAACTGTTGGCAAAGACGGCTCAAAAAATCATTATGACTGTTCCAACAGACGTTGCGATTTACTTATTAAATCATAAACGTGCTGAATTGGCCGCAATGGAAGCAGAATTTGAAACAGAAATCGTCATTGTTGGTGATGACAGTTTGATGAATATCGATCAATATTCAATTCAACGCGTCGCCCCAGAACAGAATAAGACAGAAGAATTACTGGCGGCATACGAGCCATCTACTGATGCGAAAAAG
>CASEJM010000041.1 GCA_949288265.1 uncultured Pseudomonadota bacterium
CATGCGTTCAATAGCAAAATGTGATATAATGTTCGCATCTAGTGGGGGATTTATTTCAATGAAAACTAAAATCATTTACATTTCAGGTAATGAGGTGTTTAACGTGGCCGATATTCGTGCCGCTTTTGAAGAAGTTCGTTCTACCTTAGGGCTTGGGTCTGATACCATAATGTTCGGCGTACCAGTTGATAAAGATGATGCATTGGTAACAACCAAGGCAGATACCGCAAACAAAGACATAGAAGAATTAAACGATATCGTTATGGAAGAAAGCAAAAACGACGAAATCGAAACAACTGAATTACCAAAACAAAAAGAAACTAAAGAAAAAATCGTAAAAAAACCAACCGTACGTAAAAAACGCGTACAAGTAAAAGAAGAAAATAATACTGAAACGCAAACTGTAAAAGAAACTTCAAATTCTGAAACACAAGAAGAAAAAATCATCCCAATTTTATCCATTTTGGCGGCCCAGACAGAAACACATGTTGAACAAGATACAGCAGAACCTGCAGAAGAAATTGATGATGAACCTACAGATTCTGAAGACGAAAGCGTAACAGAATCAGACATCAGCATAAGCACTGATTATGAAACGTCAGAAATAGATGAAGATGCCGAAGCAATAGCCGACAAAATTACAGATGACGCACCAGAGGCTCCGATTGAAAAAACGCTTGAACAATTATTAGAAAGTATGACGCCTTTACGCGAAGATATGATTGAAGAAGTGCCAGAAGAACAAAAGTTTTCCGACGATGATGCAGTAATTGAAGATATAAATGATCAAAATACAGAAGATGATGCAGATGCAACCTTAGAACAGTTGGCGGCAGAATTTGCAGAAAATCAAGACAAAATCCCTATTCAGCCTAAAAACGAAAATCATAGTAAAATAGGAAAACTTAAAAATATTTTACCATTTAAGAAAGCTAAACGAGATGAAACTGGTTTAATGGGCGATTTGTTTGGTTGGGCAGGTATTGCGGCAAACGACGATGATTTTGCTATTCCCGGCTTCTTTACAAATGCGGCATCAAAAAAATAGGCAGAATATATGAGTTCTTATGAATACAGACACAATTCTTAGACTGCTAGAGAATTCAGGGTTCCATATTTTAGGTATGGAAGGAGACATTTTATATTTAGAAGACCCTTCTTGCATTCTACGAAGCTTTGAAACTTTCATTGAATATGCTTGGTTGGCCATAATATGCATAACAGGACTGTTTCTATTTGGTTGGGCAATATCAATGATAAGAGGGGCAAAAACTGATTATTTTACCAATCTTCGTAATTTAATAATAATTCTTGGTACGGTATCCGCCGTAGTACCAATTGTAAATTTGATTTGGGGCGATGATTTATTTGCACGTGGTTGCAGAACAATCCAAGTATCCATGACAGAAATAAATGAAGTACTTGAAACCAGAAATTTAAAACTAGCCGAATACGAAGAATTCAAAATTTATGAAAATATGGAAATTTATGATTCTGGGGCACCAAATGAACAAAGTTATGCAGAAGAATCTCTTATAGCTCCTGATGTACCTAAAGAACTTGAAAGCGTAAGCGTAACTACGGACACGAATACAGTTTTTCAAATTGATCAAAACTCATTATCAGCTAACACAGCTTCAACATTATCTGCTGTACGCGCCGCAGAAACATCTTCAGAAGATGTAATATACACTCAAAAAAACGGTAAGGTTTATCGCAAAACTGGTGGATCACGGGCATGGCGAAATAATAACCCGGGTAACATAAGATATTCAGAATTTACACGTAAAGCCGGCGCAATTGGTGAAGCAGGCGGTTTTGCAGTATTTCCGGATGAAGAAACAGGTATGCGCGCAATAAGCAGGCTATTACGTACTAATAGTTATAACCGTTTAACCGTTGCTGGTGCAATCAGTCGTTACTCGCCGCCAACTGAAAATAATACAGCAGCATATCATAGAAAACTACAAGAACTGACTCAAATATCTATTAATCGTCAAATGAGCAGTTTAAGTGATGAAGAATTATCCCGCATGGCAAAAGCTATACGACAAATAGAAGGCTGGAAACCGGGACGAGTCGTTGAAAACTAAATGGAGATTATATGAAAGAAAGAAATCAATATGGGAATATCACCTTAAACATTTTACTTATTATAATGTTTTTAATAATTGCCGTGCTGATTTATATACTTGCCGGCGGGAAAATACCAAAGACAGAACGGGCAACAGGCGTTCCCTCACCAACGCAAATACAAACTAAAGACGAAGCCACGCTTTCGCCAAACGTTAAGTTTTCAGACGGTTTAACAAACCCAAGTTTTTCAGAAAAATATAAACTAGATGAATTTGGAGCCGGAACTTCAGAACGAGAGATTTTTGACGTTGACGTTAACGGTGACGGACGTAACGATAGAATTACACGAACTCGTAACGAAAACGGTACAAGTCACTTTTATTATCAGTACAAAATAGAAATAAATGAAAACGGTAATTTTATTGATATAACACCTGAAGGATTTCGTACCACAGAAGGGGCAGAATGCGCACTACAAAAATTACAGTTCAAATTTAAACCGGAATTTAGCGTTATAAAAATATCTAGAAATTGGCAAGATTCTTGGGATACCCCGACAATGGCAAAAAAAACGGTATACTCTTTCAAAGACGGAACCTTAGAACCTACAAAAGAACAACCAATGAAAGTTATATGTGACGTTACGGATTTATTTTAAAAGAAACATATTACGCGCAGAATATACGATACCACCAGAAACTACGTAATGATCATGTACGTCGATATCAACCGTTGCTAATAAATCCTTAACCTGCTCTGTCAGCTTGATATCATCTGTTGAAAAAGAAGTATTTGGTTTAGGATGATTATGTAACATCACAATTGATTTTGCATTTAATTCTAGGGCGCGTTTTAATATTTCACGTGGATACGCTGCCGCCCAATCAACTGTACCAATACTATGTAAATCATCTGCCAGCAAACGCCTATCATCATCCAAATATAATATATGAATTTCTTCTTTTGTTTTACCCGCCATTAACAACAAACAATAATTAGTCAGAATTTTTTCGTTATGAAATATGGTCGCTTTATCTAAGCTTGATTTATATCCAACCATCATAATTTTATGAATAGCTTTTATAAAAATTGCCGTATTACGCCCTATTCCCTTAAATTTAGTCAGACTGCCAATAGGGGCAGTAATTACTTGATATACACCGCCAAATTTTTCAACTAACCCGCGCGCTAACGGTCTGACATCACGACGCGGTATTACAAAACTTAACAATAACTCTAAAAGCTCATAATCCGCAAGTTTATCATCAAGAAACTTCTGCCGTAAACGTTCACGGTGTCCTATATGAAAAGATAAATCTTTATCATCTGGTTTCACAATGCGACCTATAGTTTATAACTATACCATTTTTTCGGTAAAAATTATTACCCCGTCTTCAGTAATACCCAAAGTATGTTCCCATTGGGCAGACCAACCACCGTCAACAGTACGAGCGGTCCAACCATCCGCATCTATTTTACATTCCGGTCGTCCCATATTTATCATCGGTTCTATAGTAAAAACCAAACCTGGTACCATCTTCACTTTATCCCAATGCTTGTCATAAAAATGATAAATCTGCGGGTCATCATGCATGACTTTGCCTATACCATGTCCGACGAAATCACGAGAAATTGAAAAACCATGCGGCGTAACAACAGATTCTATCGTCTTTCCTATCTCTGACAAAGGCACCCCAGGTGCGCAAATAGAAATGGCCGCATTTAAAGCATCTTGACAAGTTTGAACAAGTTCACGCGCGCGCGGCGCAACGTTGCCTATCATAAACATACGAGACGCGTCACCATGAAAACCTTTGTATTCCGCCGTTAAATCGACGTTAACAATATCCCCGTCTTTCAATATTACGTCATCACTAGGTATACCATGAACTATTACATCGTTTACAGAAGTACAAATACTTTTAGGATACCCCTGATACCCTAAATCAGACGATCTGGCACCATTTTCATGCAAAAAAAACGCCACCATACGATCAATTTCCCCGGTTGAAATACCTGCTTTTATATATGGTGTTATGTAATCAAAACACCTGGCTACTAAATCCCCAACCACACGTAAACGTTTAAAATCTTTTGGTGCATAAACCGAAGCCAACATCTTACTTCCTTCTTCTTACAGCCATTTTAGCTGCCTTCATTGCTAATTTTAAAGAAAAGTCACGCAGTAATATCTCTGCAGGCATACCCGTAGTACGTATTTGCTGTTCTAATTCATTCAGACGCTGCAATACCGCGACGATTTCATTTTCAGACCATATTTTAACTGCCTGATTAAATTTCTCTGCAACCTTCCAAAACAAACGCGGTAATTGCCCCTCAACAACAGCAGTTAATAGACGTTTAAAATGTATATTCAACATACGAACCAACATATTTGGATCAACGTTATCATATAATAACCTATCCAAAGCAGTCATCGTCTGCTGAATATGTCCAGCCGTCAAAGAATATAAAAAGTCATCTGTATTTGCCGCAGCTGTATCAGGTAAACACTTTTCAACATCTTCTAATTCAACTATTTTTTTATCTGATACATATAGGGCTATTTTATTCAGAAAACTACGCGTAATTCCGCGATCCCCGCCAAGATGAGACGTCATATATGCCATTGCATCTGGTGTTATTTGATCGATGCCCGCTTCGGCAGATAATTCACGACGTATCAAAGCAGACAACGTACGCGCGTCATCCGTGTAACAGGGCAAAGCCGCCGCAATATCACTATTTTCAAAAAAACTGCGTAACCCCCCACCTGCCCGCAAATCACCTGCTGTTACAATAACGGTTGCACATAAACCAGAATGCTTTACTAAATCGGTTATAATTGATGCGTCACTATCACCGGCATTAGAAATTATTACCATCTTACGCCCACCAAACATTGACGGGCTGCAACTTTCCGCAAAAAGCGCGTCTTGCTTCTCGCGAAGTTCGTCCGAATCCAGCGCAAACAAATTGTCTTTTTCTATTTCCAGCTTTTCGGTTGCTTTATCACATAACTCATCAACCTGGCCTGCATCAGGTCCATAAATCAAAACCGCGCGAATTTGATCAATTCCACCGTTAAAATCTGTTTCTTTCCATTTCATTATTTATCGGTCGATTTAGTATCGGTTTTATTATTTTTCTGCTCATAACGATACGTTTCCGCAATTACGCGGGCACCAATTTTTTCAGACAAAACCTGAATCGTGTTTTGTACAGCATTGTTATAAGAAGCGTTCGCTGCAACTAAATAACGCACAAAAGCATACGATTCCGACGCTCTTTCATTACCACTTGCAATCTGTTTCCCATTAGTCATTAACTTATACGTTGCAGAAAGAGATATTTCCTGCCAAGTTGCATCACCAGTAGTTTCCAAAGCTTTATAAGTGGTTACAGGATTTTTTAACGTGACAACTAAAGTATATTTTGCATTTGCGTCACGCGCACCACCAAATTTCGCATTTAAACTATTACGCAAATCAATACCATTAATACCGCTAATCGGCGCCACATAAATATCAGTGTCCTGTTCAGTATACATTGGTTGAAAACCACAGGCGGCTAAAAATAAAAGTATTATATATTTTCTCATTTTTCGTGCGCTTTGTTTTTCCTATTGCTTTTTATCCTTATATTACCTAGAGTTTTAATAAAGCGCAAGAGGGAATGATGAATATTTTTATGATGATTTTAGTCGCAGTATTTATGCTTGGTTTTTATATGATCAGCAGCCCCAGCCAACGTATAGCAGAACAAGAAACGGAATATGCAATAAATAAATCTGATTTACGGGCAATCGCAGAATGTGCTTCCGCGACTCATAATGCACAAATAAAAGGCGAAGGCTTTCAAGACGTTTGTGTAGAACAAAATGTCATAAAAAGTAAATTCATCTGTCTTAATAGCAGTATGCGCATAACCAATTGTGAAGTAACAAGAAATAAAAAACCGGAATATACTTACATCGTTACGTCCACAAAAGCATTGGATGCTAGCAACTATAATAATATGTTAGAAATAATAGAAGAATATTTCCCAGACGCTGGTACATTTGGAATATTTATGGACGGAAAAATCATGGTTGGTGGAACTACTGGTGCGCGCATTGTACCAGATACAATCATCAAAGAAATGGAACTAGGAAACGGTCAATTGGTATATTTAACACAATATGAAATCCCGTCAGAAGATACTGTTTTCAGCGCTCCCGTTCAAACGGACATAATATGCCCAATCGGTACGATAAAAACTTATCGCTTTGGTCGATGGCAATGCGTTGGTTATAATACAAAAACAGATTGCGGCGGTGACATGATATGGGATTCCGAACTTTTGACCTGCGTAGCAGACGAATCTAAAAAACCTTTATGTGCAGAACAACAAACCGCCATAATAATTGATAGCGTATGGGAATGCGTTAACCCGTTCCCAGAAAAAGTATGTCCAACAGGAATGACTGCCCGATTAAATTATACGACACTTGAATGGGAATGTGTGACAGATCCTTCGGCAGTTAAAGATACAAAAAAATGTGAAAACCTTACCCAAGGCGCAATTTTCGGTGCTGTCGGTACCACAATTCGCGTTCCCACATCTTCATGTACAGATTGCGAAAAACAAATAACAAATTATGATACTTGCGAAACTTTCTGCATACCAGATCCATCAAAAATAAATGATCCTGCCTGCTATCCTGGGAATGCCAAAGATTGTACAGGTAATCATCGCGGTTTTTATTTTGGTTTCCCTACATATTCGTATGCAAATAAAGTAGAGGCTTTGAACGGTCGTTCAATACCTTTAGATAAAAACCATTCACAAAATCGTAAATTTAATTGTATGGATTGCGGGGACAATGAAATTGATTCGGAAAAATCTATACCACCATACATAATAGTGTGTAAATAAAAATGCGCGATAACGCGCATTTTTAATATTGTAAACTTCTCATTTCATTACATAGGGCGTTCATACGTCTTAAAATCGCATTATATTCTTCATTATATACACTTAAATCTTTATTTGCTTGTTCATATACTGCAATAGAACGTTCTTTTTCATCCATATTTACTTCACAAGCAAATATTAAATCACTCAGCTTATCTGCACGCGCCTCTAAGTTATTATATTCATTACGCAAACCTTCTAATTTTGAACTGTTTTTTACAAAATTATAAGTCTTATAAAAACTTACAGAAGCATTCAATTCTTTCTGAACAAAATCTGTCTTTGAAGCGATAAAACTCAATTGTTTAATTTCTTGTTCACATCTATCAATTTCTTCTTCAGTTTCCATAACTTCAGATCGATCGTAACGGTTCGTAGTAATATATTTTTCTAAACTTTCTATCTGAGACCTTAAGCTAGCAATTTTGGCCCGCGCAGCCACCCCACGTACTAATTGACCGCGTAAATCTTTTACACGGCTATCTACCAAAGTTTTTAAAATTGTAAAAACTTCCGAATTTACCCGTTTTTTCATTTTTTCCTCTTACACACTTAAAATATAATACTTTTTTTACTTTTGTCAATATACAAAACAAAAAAATACGGGGGTTCCCCCGTATTTAGTCATTTACAACCGATGGATTAGCAACGGAAAACGCGCCTTGATCAAGCATTTCTCGAACCGCAAAATGCTTTATTTTACGCGCCGAAGTCTGAGGTAACTCTTCTTCAGTTATTGCAAAATGTTTGACCCACTTATATGGTGCAATTTTAAGATTAGATGCCTTTAACAACATAGCAACTTTTGTAATACTTGTACCTGGTTCTACTTGAAATACGGCAAAAGGAACGGTTTTACCTTTTATCACATACTCAAATACCGCAGCAGCCAATATTTCTTTATTTTGCATATACAAGTCTTCCAATTCATCTGGATAAACGTTTTTACCGCTGTCCAAAACGATAACTTGCTTTTTTCGCCCTTTTACAACCAGACGTCCGTATTTATCCAACTTACCAATATCACCAGTTTTAAACCAACCATTTTCAAATGCTGCGGCATTAGCCTCATCATTATCAACATACCCTGGCATAACAAGGTTACCACGAACCCAGATTTCACCGATACCGTGCTTATCTGGATTGTGTATCTCTATTTCATTACCAGGTAACGGTCCTGCATAATGCATAGACCCATCTGTTTTACGAAAAGCAAAGTTAAAGTTTGCCGGTCCCGTCGTCTCTGTTAAACCATAACAATCACCAACAACAAAACCAAGATTTTCAAAAAACTTTCTGATTGTCGGTTTCAAGGTGGCACCCGCAGACACTAAAACTTTGGTATTACCACCGAATAAATCATGTATAGGTTTGGTAACCTTATCTACAATTACACCAAGTCCTATTGCGCGCAAAACCTTTCGCATAGAAACGACAATACGCATAATCGTATAAACATGCTTTTCCTTTGCGGTATCAATTATTCGTTTATAAAACGTTTCCCAAATTCTTGGTACTGCAGGTATCACCTCTGGTTTATACTTCTTAAAGTCGTTCAAAAATTCACGTGGATTTAAAACTGGCTGCAACAGCAACTTTCCACGCAATACCAACGGCGCAATTATGTTTATCACAACACCATATATATGATATAGCGGCAAGAAACCATAAAAAGTGTACCCCGGTAAAATTACAGATTTATAAAATAATGCCCCGTCCCCCAGTGAAATAATATTGTCATGAGTCAAACCTACTACTTTTGGGTTACCAGTCGAACCAGAAGTGAAAGACAACATAGCAATTTCTTCACGATTAACCGGAGAAGCCTTAAATTCACGCGCATCTGTATCATCTATGGACTCTATATCATACATTTTAGGTCCACCTTGAATGAACTTATCTCGCTGTGCCAAAACCAATTTACACTTTGTACGCTTAATCATATTCAGATGCTCTGCCGTGGACAAACCCGTATCCAACATCAAAACGCGCGCACCTTGAGAAGTTATGGCAAAATAAGAACGAATAAAATCTGGCGTATTACCAGAAAGAATCGCAACTGTATCACCCTGCTTTATACCGAATTTTTTAGCCAGTAATACAGCCCGTTGCTTTACTTTTTTTAGTAATTCTGAATATGTTTCGTTCTGTCTGACAAAGAAAATACGATCTTTGTTCTGTGTACATACTTGATGTAACATATCATAGATGTTTTTTATCATTATTTCCTGCTTTTTTGTTTGGTCTTAACCCCCATGACTAAGACTCTATAAGTATTACTATACACATTTTTTCACAGGAATAACAACCTATAATATAACACAAATCAAAAAAACATTTGTTTTCACAAATTCTAACAGTATACCACATTTGTCAACATATAGTCATACTTTTGTAAAAAAAGTACTATATTTTGTATTTTTTAACAAAAAACGAATCATTTCCCATAAAAAAAATGATTTTTTTTGACACAAAAGTGCATTTTGTGTGAAACAAATGTGAATCGCATGCAGCGCAACACCCCAGAAAACCCACATTTAAAAAAGTAAAGCGAAAAATAAAATTTTTTTTCGTTTTTATAATTGCTCATGGAAGCACTATACTATATATTGTTATAAAACAATAAAACAAGATACTATATATTGTGTTTTTGATAGTTGGAGTACAAAAATGCCTATATCAGAAAAAGATAATAAAATGCAGATTATTCCGACACTTACTACACGGTTAAATATCGTGCAGAAACGTTCCGGGGAATCGGTTCCATTTGATTCGAAAAAGATTTTTGACGCGATTAAAAAAGCGGTTGCGGTAACGCATGAAATATCTGATGAAAAAATTGTAGAGATTACACAAAATGCTTTAAACAAGCTTGAAAACAAATTTACAGACAAAAACCCAAACGTAGAAGACGTGCAAGAGTCTGTAATAGAGTCTTTGATGGACGCCAAAGCTTACAAAACAGCTGAAGCTTATATAATATACCGCCAAAAACGTACAGAAATCAGAGATTCTTATGTTGACGCAGTAGAAGTAATCGAAGGTTACGTCGGTGGTTCTAACTGGCGCATTAAAGAAAACGCGAACGTGGGTTATTCAATCGGTGGTTTAATTTTACGTACAAGCGAACGCGTTACCGCAGAATACTGGCTAAACCTATACCCAAAAGAGATAGCAGAAGCGCATAAAAACGCATCAATTCACATTCATGACCTTGGCTGGTTAACGGGTTATTGCGCCGGTTGGTCTTTGCGAGAATTATTATATGAAGGTTTTAATGGCGTTCCAGGTTTCTTGCAATGTGAACCCGCAAAACATATGGCGACTGCAATTTCTCATATGGTAAATTTCTTAGGGACGCTACAAAATGAATTTGCAGGGGCACAGGCGTTCTCGTCAGTTGACACATACTTAGCACCGTATGTACGTGTTGATAATTTAACATACGCAGATGTAAAGAATGCAATGCAAACGTTGATATTTAATTGTGCAGTACCGTGTCGTTGGGGTACTCAGACACCGTTTATCAACTTTACATTTGATTGGACCTGCCCAGAAGATTTAAAAAATCAGCGTCCATTCGTCGGGAAAAAGCAAGTTGACTTTACTTATGGTGACCTGCAAAAAGAAATGGACATGATAAATAAAGCCTTCTTAGAAGTTATGACAGAAGGCGATGCCCAAGGACGACCATTCACATTCCCAATTCCGACATATAATATTACAAACGATTTCCCATGGGATCATCCAAATGTAAAACCATTATTTGACTTGGCTGCAAAATACGGTATTCCTAATTTCCAGAATTTCTTAAATTCTGATTTGAATCCTACGGACGTTCGTTCTATGTGCTGTCGTTTACGCTTAGATGTTCGTGAACTATTAAAACGCGGTGGCGGCTTGTTTGGTTCTGCCGAAAAAACGGGATCCATCGGCGTTATAACGATAAATTTGGCACGGCTTGGTTATACTCATAAAGGGGATAGAGAAGGACTATTCCGTGAATTAAAACGTTTATTAGACCTGGGACGTGACGCGTTGGAAATAAAGCGTCGTATAATAACAAAAAATATGGAACGCGGTTTGTATCCATTTACTCGTCGCTATCTTGGTAATTGGGAACATCACTTCTCTACGATTGGTGTTAACGGTGCGAACGAAATGGTTTTAAACTTTACAAATGGTAAAGAAAATATCGCAACGCCATTCGGTAAAAAATTAGTTTTGGACTTAATGGACTTTATAAGAGAAAACTTAGCCACATTCCAAGAACAAACTGGTAATTTGTATAATCTTGAAGCGACACCAGCAGAAGGTTGTTCTTATCGCTTTGCAAAGACAGATGTTAAAAACTTCCCAGACATCATAACGGCTGGGACTAAAGATGCCCCATATTATACGAATTCAACGCAATTACCGGTAAACTATACTGACGACCCATTTGTTGCGCTGGAACATCAAGAAGAATTACAGCGTAAATATACGGGTGGTACGATGCTGCATTTATATATGGGAGAACCTGTGTCTAGCGGAGAGGCGGCACAGAAAATTGTTCGCACGATATTTGAAAATTATAAAATTCCATATATGACTTTAACGCCCACATTTTCTATATGCCCAAAGCACGGATATTTACCAGGACGTTATGAATTCTGCCCTAAGTGCGATGCAGAAATTGCAGCAAATCAAAATGCAGAACATAAAGAATAACAAGTTTCATAAAAAAACAAAAAAGAAAGGGAGGAAAACATTATGACAGCAGAAAACGCACAAAGAACACCTTGCGAAATCTTTTCACGTTCTATGGGTTTTATCAGACCGGTGTCAAATTTTAATATTGGTAAATACTCTGAATTCTGCGAAAGAAAAACTTTCACTGAAGCAAACAGTCTGACAACGGGTCAAAGACATTGTGAATTAATGAAAAAAGCTGCATAAGTTATGAAAGATATTCAGATAGGAGGGTTGGTTTCGTTTACGACCATTGATTATCCAGGGAAATTAGCCGCAGTATTGTTTCTTGTCGGTTGTCCGTTACGTTGTGCTTATTGTTCCAACCCCCATCTGTTAAGCATTCACGATGGAGAATATGATCCAGACAAAGTCTTTGAATGGCTAAAATCACGTGTCGGCAAATTAGAAGCTGTTGTTTTTTCTGGCGGTGAGGCTTTAATGCACGGGGAAGCCTTAATTAATTATATGCACCGCGTGAAAGAACTTGGTTTTGCAATCGGTTTACATACGAATGGTTTTTATCCGGAAACGTTAAAGAAAGCATCGGACGTGGTTGACTGGATTGGTTTAGACTATAAAGCAACGCGAACGAAATATCCGGAACTTGTAGGTCAAAACATAGCGCACGACCACATGATAAAAAGTTTAAACATTTGGCTAGAAACTGGGAAAGATTTTGAAGTTCGCATAACATGTGATCCGCGCTTTATTACAAAGCTAGATTTAATGGAAATTGCGAATGATTTACATTCTCGCGGCGTAAAAAAATTTGCCGTGCAAAAATACGTTCCGCATTTTGAAGATTCTACACATAACACCACCCCCGAGCAACGCAGTCAATTCTTTAATGATGATAACTTACGGAACACGATAAACGAATTATTTGAATCTGTGACGTGGCGTGAATCAAATTAAAACACTACCGGCATTTACCGGTTTTTTTTACGTTTTTTATTGACTTAAAATGATATATGTTATAGCTTTCATATCACATAGGTTTTTAAACCTAAATAAATTGTAAGGAGAAACAATGAAAAAAACATTCGCATTATTTATGGCCGCTGTAATGTTTGCCCCAGCGGCATTTGCAGCAGAAATTACCCCATACGTTGGTTTGGGCATTGTAATTGATAAAGCCAGCACGACAGCAAAGCGCGTGAAATTTGACGCCACTCAAACACCCGCCAACATCGAAGGCGCATTCGTTGCGAACGCTGGTGACGACATGGATTTTGATATGGCGTTTGCCGGTGAAATTACTGCAGGTATTAAATATGGCAATGTTCGCGGGGAATTAGAGGTCGCAGTCCGCAGTGCTTCTGAAGATAATTATGAAATTTTCAACGGCACAATTTTTGAAATGGGACCGATTGTTGTACCAGCTGAAATAAACACATCTACATCTGTTCGTCATAATTCATATATGGCCAATTTCTATTATGACTTTGCAATATCTGGTTCAAAGTGGACACCATACGTTGGTGCCGGTATCGGTTTAGGCACATACGCACAAAAAGCAATTGTTGAAGTTGACATAGACGATACCGTACTTGCAGATTTAATGCAAATGCCGGGTGCGGCGGAAATGTTAAAAGACCTACCATTAGGAGGGAAAACATTTGCTGACGACACACTGACGGAATTTGAATGGCAGGTTGGTTTGGGTGCGACATACAACTTTAACGAAAACTGGGCATTAGATATCGGCTATAGATTTAACTCTTCTACGGTTGAAAAAGAATTCGTATACGCTCACGAATTAAAAGTTGGTGCCCGTTATTTATTCTAAACAAGAACTTGATGAAAAAATGCCCATACGGGCATTTTTTTTTACAATCTAAAATATTTATAACAATTTTATATATTAAGAAAAAAAACATATTATATATGTTGATTTTATACTACCCCTCTGTCAAAATAAAAAAAATAATAAAAGAGAAACAAAATGAAAAAAGTTGTTTTTTGTATTCCGCCAATGACAATCGGTGGCGTAGAAACGATTTTTGGACAAACACTACAATCATTATTAAAACATCCAGATATCGATATCACGATATTTTTTCATATGCCTTTAAGCGAACCATTTTGGATTGATTGGTTCGCAAAACGCCCAGAAATCAAACAGGTTGTATGTTTCCCTCTTGGAGAAAAATTTGAAAAGTTAAAATCTAAAATCCCAGTGATTGAACACATTCGCAAATTTTTCTTCAGTATATATAAAAAATACAGAATTACTAAGATAAGAAAAAAGATAGATAATTTTGACGTAGTAATTGATTACGTTACAAGTAATTCTATTAAATTATTACGGTATATTAAACAACCAAAAATAACATGGATACATTCATCATATAATTATTTTATGGACAATAAATTATATGATCGAGTATTTTTATATGATAAAATAGTATGCATTACTGATGGGTGCTTAAATGAAATTACAAAAAATCACCCTGCGCAAGCAAAAAAATTAGTGCGAATTTATAATCCATGTGACTATAAAAGTATTGAAAGAAAGTCAAAAGCAGGATGTAATCTACCTTATAAATACTTCTTATGTGTATCTCGTCTAGATGTAGACAAAGATATACCAACCGTCATAAATGCTTTCGACAAATTCTGGGCACAAGAAAAACATCCTGATTGTTATCTGGTCATAATAGGTGACGGTAATAAAGCCACTGATTTTAAACAACTGGCAAAATCTAAAGCTTCACATAAAAACATTGTATTTCTTGGCAAGATTCCTGAACCATTTGGGTATATGAAGAATTCAATAGCACATATTTTATCAAGTTATAGTGAAGGTCTGCCGACAGTAATGATAGAAGCTGCGGCCTGTGGCACTTTAAATATAGCGTCTGATTGCCCAAACGGTCCGCACGAAATTGTCTTAGACGGTAAAGCCGGCATATTGTTTAAACCAGGAGATTCAGGACAATTGGCACAAATAATGTCTGATGTATGGAACGAACGTATAAACAGACAAGATTTGATTAATAAAGCAACTGAATCTTTATCCAGATTTGATGCAGACAAAATTACAGAGCAAATTATTGAATTATTAACAAAATTGAATTAATAAGTATACATCAATTTCTGTTACGTTAAAGGAATTTTAGTATGTTGATATCTATAATCACCCCCACATACAATAGAGCTTCCAAATTATCAAACGCATTCAATTCTTTAAAAAATCAAACCTTTAAAGATTTTGAATGGATTATTATAGACGATGGATCCACAGATAATACTAATCAGGTGGTATCTGATTTTATGGAAAATTGTTCATTTGAAATAAAGTATATAAAAATTCCACATAACGGCAAACATTTTGCCACACGACGTGCATATGAAGCGGCAAAAGGGGCTTGGGCATTTGAATTAGACAGCGATGATACTCTTTATAATGATACCACTCTTGAAACAATACGTGACTGGATACTAAATGCGAACGATTCTTTTTGCGCCATAGCCGGTTGCTTTATAGACCAACATGACAATAAATTTCCGCCTTTGAACCAAAAAAAATTTATTGACTATGATAGAACAACTTATATAGATACATTTTGTAATCCGAACACGTGGGACTTGTTAAACATTCCATGGGTTGTTAAGACAGATTACGCACGCAGTGTTTTACCCCCACAAATTAAAGATAACTTATCTTATTTCCCTGAAGCTGTCATAAATTTAAGACGCGTTTTAAAAAACAACAATTTTCATCTACGGGTTTATAATATACCAATATACCGATACAATGTATTTAACCAGGACAGCGTATCGGTAAACACAAACCAAACAAATGCGATGTGGTGGTATCATAAATCTATGATCTTAGATTTAAATGAATGGAATATAGCAAAAAAATATCCAGTTTTTTATAAATTACAAGTTCGCGGTCTGCTTAATTTTCCATCTAAAAACTTAATAGAGAAATGGCGTGTTTTTTATGCGTCTGGTGATTTACGTTCGTTTTGGTACAATTTACCAAGATACTGTTTAAAAAAAATTTTTTCTGTACAAAAGGTTAATAACAAGCATCAAATTACAATACTTGGATTAAAAATAACATTATAACACAAAAATATATCTTATCGTCACGGAATTTATGGTAATAAAATATAAAAAAATATACAAGTTGACAAAATTTATATTTGCACTAAACTATGCGCAAGATGTCTAGACAAAATTGTGTTTATTGCGGTAAAGAAATTACTACACGAAGCAGCGAACATGTAATTCAAAACGCTTTGGGCGGCCTTTACGAGTCAGAGGATATATGTTGCCCAGAGTGTAATAATTACGTAAGCCGCTTCATAGATGCACCGTTTACTAAAATTTTTAACCCTATAATAAGTCAAATAGTTAATTTTTCTAAAACTAATAACACTAAATCTTTGCAGCCATGCACCGGAAAAATTCTGTATAATAATAAAATATATGACGCATTCATCAAAGGTGGCAAAGTTGTAGGTTGCCCAGATTTAAGTCGCGAATTAAAGTCTGACATATCTAAACTGCCGCTACAAATCGTGGCTTATGATTTCGACCTTGGCAACGAAATATTCCAAACTGGTATGGCAAAAATAGCTTTTAATTATGCATTAGACAAAGGTATAAATTTAGACATTCTAAAGCATGGCTTAAATATTGAAAAAACAAATGACGATATTCAAAAAATATCTTTTACATATCCTATGATACCTTTCTATCCTTTAAACCCCGTTGATAAGTACATCGAATTAGACACAGATTTCAATTTATATCATAGTATGATTCTGTTCAGTCAGAAAAGTACTCTGTGGTGTTATATAGATTTGTTTAACACTTTCCAATATTATATATTGTTATCAGACTGTTTACCAGATGGTACAAATGTTTATGATAATTACGCACAAACATTACAAAAAATAAACAGAAAAGAACCAGAATTAGACCTTCATCGACCGAAAGATATTATGATATTTGCTCAACAGTATGGTGTAGAACCTTGCATGAACAAAGCAGAATTTTCAAAAAGAATAAAAAATGCAATTGCTAAAAAATCTCAGAAAAAAGATTTAAAAAGCGTTATTTCAGATAAAATGGCAAATATGCCGATTGATTATAGTTTACAAATTGCCAAAGACCCTAAAAAATTATTGCCGTTCGCCAACTCAATGCGTCTGTACTTTGACGATAACGACGAACCAAGAATAAAAAACTTTCGAACCCTTACAACTGATGCCAATGGGTGTGTCGCATCTTACCCGTATGCAATCAACACTATACTTCATCAAGATCAAACTTCATTACGATTATACACTATGTCAAAATTTAACAGATTAACAGCTTTTTTAAATCAAAAAATGAAATAACAAATAAAAGAAAATAAATACTTAATTATTAAATAAGCTAAATTCTTGATGTCTGCGATTACTTAAACCTGGCATTTCCCTGCCACCAGATTTATTCCATGCTTTCCATGCAGATTCCAATGTTGGATATTTTGAATTATGATAATTTGAATCATTTACGTATTTTACAACTGTGGAATCAGCAAAATTTTTTGCACCTATGTTATACGCTAATGACACCAGTGCGTCATATTGATTTTGAGATAGCGAGACTTTTATATTGTCTTTAACTGCACGTTCTGCTGTTGATATATCTGAACGCAATATTTCAGTTGCTTGCCTTTCTGTGATACCATTTTTAAAATCTTCACCCGATTTTATTAAATGACCATAACCAATTGTTGCACCCATGGGTAATTCTTCATCTGAATTTACAGGCTTTCCTGTTTTATCATCATAAACAACATGCTTGTCGCCGATTTTGACACTGCCTTCAAAGCGTTTTAAGATATTTATACCATTATTGCTGATTTTCATATAACCGACCTATTTATTACAATAAAAAAATCCCGCGATTGCGGGATAAAAAAAACGGCATCCGCCGTCTAACATTTCGCATAACATTATACCATAAACACGCACAAAAATCAATAAAAACAGAACTGCCGAAAAACGGGATATTTACGGTACAATAAGACATACAGTGGTAATACAAGATTAAAAAAGTCCCGGAAAGTGGGGCAAAAACAAACCCCACAAAGATTTTGTGGGGATTTATTTATTCCTGGCGGTGCAAGAAACCTTTTACCTTTGGCTTATGAAAGACCTGCGCCCGACACACGAACAAA
>CASEJM010000042.1 GCA_949288265.1 uncultured Pseudomonadota bacterium
CAACAACATCCCGACCAGAATCGGGACATAAGTCAGTTCGTTTAGTATATTCGGGTGTTCAAGCCCTTCCTTACTAACCTTTGTCTAGAAAAGTGCAATCAAGATATACTCAACCGCACGCTTATAATAATATCAATCAGACAAATTTTGTCTATAAAAATAATCCGACCCAAAGGTCGGATTATCATCAATCAATAATCATTAAAAATTATACAAGAAACCAATCTGGAAAGCCCCGGTATCAAATACATCGGCAGAATCAGCAAATGCACCAAACCGCCAATTTTCTTGCATACCCATCTTTTCGTTTTCAAACCGATAACTTGCGGTAACCCCCAAGAAGTTCAAATTAGCATACAATGTGAAAGATTCTGATACATCGTACGTTATCATTGGTGCAATAGATAAGCCCAACATAGTAGCCGTTTCACCATCCAATGCTGCATTATCAGAAACACTGGTAATGAAACTAGCATTAATTCCCCCTCTTAACAGCAAATTAAAATCACCAAATTGGGCGATCTTATAGCGGCTAAATACATTAACACCATAAAAATAAGTTCCTCTGTTTTCATCAATGCGACTGTAATAAAGGTTGCCCCCTAAACCAAAATCCCAATTATCATTATATTTCCAACCAATTTCTGGAGCAATTCCTATATCAGTTGCATGGGTTTCATTCATATCAAAAGATGCCCCCCCTCCGACGAAGAAATCTGCCGCCTGAGTACCAGAAACTACAAAAACCGCCAACAAAGATGTTAATAATATTTTTTTCATATCTTATCCTTTCTTTGGGTTATCGGGAAACAGACTTTTACATCTAGTTATAAATAATTTTATACTGTGAATTAAATCACTTTCAAGTTTAAAGATTCTCGCAAATATTAATAAATATGATATAATTATATAGATTTTTAATATTAATTATTTCAGTATAATTTATAAAAAAATCCGACCAAAAGGTCGGATTTTTTTATAACGAAACACTTAGAACTGTGCACCGAACTTTAAGCCAAAGCCAAAGCCGTCTGCAACTTCCCAATCACCTGTTCTATGTCCCATTTCACCAGATAAATATGCACCAACGAACATATCATCATCTATATTATAGTTCATACCAACTTTACCGGTCCAAACGCCAGCATTTTTAAATTCGTCATCTAACATACCGCTATATTCCGCGCCAGCAAATAAAGCCCAATTAGAATCCAATTTCAAGAAACCGTCTACACCAGCCAATATCGAATGAACGCCATCATCACCCCAATTGAATGATTCTATATTCAGATAGTTAAATTCAACGTGTCCTGCAACAGTCCACAATTCGGTCATATAACCTGCACGAACACCGATCCCCCATGTATAGCGTGTATGGTCTTTATCCAAAAATGTTTCATGATCACCCCATACAGGCGTCAAAGCATAAGAAGCGTATGCATCTACTTTCCAATTCATATCATCTAATAAACGATAATCCGCCCCAAGCTCAAAAGCATCCCAACTCATAAGATCAAACCAGTCTTTTTCACTTAAATCCGTGCTCATATAAATGGCAGCCCGATCTGTAATACCATAACCAAACTTTTCATATAAATTCAAAGAATCCGAATCTTCAGAATGAGACGATAAATCAGTCACGCTATAAAACATCCCCTGATCAGGGCGATATAACGGATTATCATTAATAGTCATAGCATTTGCACCCGTTGCCGCAAAAACTGCCAATAAAGATGTTAAAAATACTTTTTTCATATCTTATCCTTTCTTTGAGTTATCGGGAACTAGAACTTTTATATCTAGTTATAAATAATTTTATACTGTGAATAAAATCATTTTCAAGTTTAAAGATTTTTGCAAAATGTTAATAAATATGATATAATTGCGCAGATTTTTAATATTAATTATTTCGGTATAATTTGTAAAAAAAAATCCGACCCAAAGGTCGGATTTTTTTAATAAATTTAGAACTGGATTCCAAACTTAGCTCCGAAACCAAGTCCATCTAATATAGTCCAAGCACCAGCTTGAACATCACCAAGTGCGTTTCTATGAACCATTTCTTTTGTCAGATAAGCACCAACAAACATATTATCATCTATGTTATAATTAGCCCCTATTTTACCTTCCCATTTGCCGGCATTTTCAACTCTATCATCCATAATACCGGTATACTCAGCCCCAATTAACATAGCCCAATTTTCGTTCAGTGTAAAGAAAGCATCCAAACCAGCACTTAAATAATGCCATCCATCGTCACCCCAATTAAATGATTCTGTATTCACATAATCAAAATCCACATGACCGGCAACAGTCCACGTATCCGTCATATAACCTGCGCGCATACCGACATTCCATGAATAATTAGTCTCGTTTGTATCCATGAAACTTTTACCGTAATCCCAAACAGGGTTTACACCATAACTTCCATACAAATCAGCTTTCCAATTATTCATGTTTAACAAACGATAATTTATACCTATACCTAAGGTACCCCACTGAGATTGATCAAACCAATTATTTTCTGCCATTGACATAGCAATTCCAATTGCAAGTCTATCTGTGATTCCATAAGCAAATTCTTCGTCTAAATAAACAGCGGTTGTTTCGTTTGTATTTGAACTTAAACTTGTTTTACTATAAAACATTCCCTGATCAGGGCGATATAACGGATTATCATTTATTACGCTTGCCGCATGTGCCCCAGAGACCGCGAATACAGCTAACAATGATGTTAATAATACTTTTTTCATAATTTATCCTTTCCTTTTTTGTTATTGGGAACTAGAACTTTATTATCTAGCTAGGAATATTTTAAATTGTAAACATAACAATTTTCAAGTTTAAAGATTTTTGAAAAATGCAAAAAAATGTGCTATAATCAAGCAGTTTCTTAATCGGAATAAATTCTTATTGACATAAAAAAAGGCCGTAAAATCTGGTAGATTTTTGATACAAAAAAAGAACTTAAAAATTGCAAAAGAATCGGTAAAAAACGTTTATTAGGAAAAGGTACCTAGTACTACTTATTCAATTCTTTCTTTATTTCACGCCAATCCGCATGATTTTTCATATGTTCTTCATACGTACGTGCAAACTTATGTCCGCCTTTACCATCTGCCACAAAGAACAAATAATTAGTATCCGCGGGCTGCAACACGGAATGTATTGCGGCAATCCCCACATTTGCGATTGGTGCCGGCGGTAATCCATAATTAACATAAGTATTATACGGACTTTCCATTTTTAAATGTTCCCGTAATAAAGGTGCCCCATGCATATCCCCAAGTCTATTAGTCAACGCGTACACAACAGTCGGGTCTGCCTGCAGACGCATTTTATCACGTAAACGATTCAAATAAACGCTTGCGACGATTGGCATTTCTGAATCTTTGGAAGTTTCTTTTTGAACGATTGATGCCAAAGTAATAACCTCGTTCCATGTTTTCAATGGCCGCGGTGCAATACGCCCAGTTTTTTCCCACTTGTTTTCTAAATCTGACATTTTTTTTCGCATTAAATCAAGCAACGCCAAACGAGACGTTCCTCTTGCAACACGATATGTATCAGGAAAAAGATCGCCGTCTTGAAGGTTACAAACTGGTAAATCAGTACCGGGGCCACATTCTACATCGCCCGTTAAAGTATTATCTTCTAATAACAACTCTTTTATTTGCTTAACGGTTAAACCTTCGGGAATCACGACAGTTGTCGCGGCAACATCACCATTAGCAAACATATCTGCGATTCTCCATACACTAGTTCCACGCGGTATATCATATTGTCCAGATTGTATTCGCCCACCATTTCCACGAACGGCAATTTTAAACAAAGTTATAGAATCAATTAAATTTCGATTTTGTAATTGAGATGCAACATCTGCAACACTTACCCCTTTAGTTACATTAAAGACCACATCACGTTCAACAGTTGATCGAACCCCAAAAATATAAACCAGCGCAGCAACAACGATGATAATAAATAAGCAAACTATATTTATATATTTATTTAATCGAATATTTTTTTTCTTCTTCTTTTTCATAGCAGAAGTATTATTACAAATAAAAAAATAATTGCAAACGACAAAATAAATACATTTACTAAAAATATTCTATTGCAATTGATTATCTTTCTTTTTTATAACGTTAAGCTGCTTTAAATTACTTTTTATCTTTCGTATATGATTAATTAAATCTTCTCGTAATATATTTACTTCATTCAGATGTTTCTTCAAAAGGTTTTCATTTATAATTCCACCTTTTAAAATCACCTCTAATTTCGCTAATTTAGTACGCAAGTCATGATAGACTTTAATAAAATCATCTGTATCAATATAATATTTACGTATTAATGTCGGATTAAAAACAAATTCGTCGGCCAAACGACAATCTGCAGAAACACTTTTTATATAATCCAAATATTTATCGTTACTACTTATTATCATTTTCATCACCATCTTTTCCAATTAATTCTTTTAAAATATAAACATTTCCTGTACCTCCTGCAACACCAAAACCTATTGCTTCTGGTACAGAAATATTTTTTCTTAAACTTTCTTTTACGGCATCACCTATCGCATAAGAAGACTTTTCCGTTAAAGCATCATAATATCCCTCTTCAACCTTATTACTATATATAATTGTTCCCCACCCTGCACGCTGCTGTCCCAAGGCCCCCATAGAAGGGTTCATGTTATCTACTGCATGCCCCGACTCGTGTGCTAAAACCCTAATAAAATTTTCATAAGAATATTTTTCAACTGGTATAAAAATCCTATTCGTTGCTGTATCATGATATCCACCAGCTTCTTTTGCCATCTTAGGATCTACTAAATTACTTGAATAATCGTATAAGCCCGGTTTTTTTATCATATTATAGTCACTAAACTTGTCTAAAATCTTATCCCCAAAAGCAAGTCTTTCTTCATTGCTTAAAGAAGACCAATTCCTAGCCTGCAAAGCCAAATCTTTATCTCCTGCTACAATTTCATTAAATAATATAACCCTTTCTTTTGTAACTTCATCTAAACTAGTTAAAGGAAATGCTTCTGCTGTAAGCTTTTGATATTTTGTTTTATAAGCACTCCGTAAATTATCGTAAGATTTTTTATAGCTGTTTTCAATCCAGTCATCGTATTCAGCTTGAGTAATTTGACCGGACCGTAAACGTTGTTCCATCCTATCCTTTGGTGCTTCAATTGCATTTAGCCACTCTGTAAACTCAGGATCATTATCTGCCTGACGAATAAAATCACTAACTTCTTTTTCAAACGTTGTATAATTTTCTAAACCAGTTAAATTTTTTTTACTATTAGCCCATACGTTAATATCATCGGCATATTCTGGAAACTGAGAAATATATTTACCAGGGTTTTCATCAATATCATTAATCAAGCCGCCAATTTCTAACACATCCATGTCATCAACAGAATCACCAAAAAGCTTTCTTAATAGTGTAATATCATCGTCAAATTTAAGTTCTTTATACACAGCTTGTCTTTCTGCTAATGTTCTCCAACCCTTAGAATATTCTGCCAATTTTTCCAGATCACCATCGCACATTTTAATAAAATCGCCTAAAGATTGATTACGTGGCGCATACTCTATCCAAGCCGAATAAAATTTAGCCTGTGTCGAATTAAGATATTTTACAGCATTTTGTGTTCTTACTAAAAGCACCCGTGATGTTAAATCCAAGCCCTTTTTCATTGCAGGGAAAACAGACTTAATAAGTCCCGTAATCAAACTTGTCATACTTAAAGCAACACCGACGGCACGCCAAATTTGTTCTGGTTCCCAACCAAGCAAACCTTTATCATTATCGGCCAAGGTTATGCCATTTATTAGCATGTTTTTATAAAAATCAGAATCTTCTGGTATTAACTCTGCAAGACGTGCCATTTCCGAATCTATGGCGCTTATCTCTGCTTCATCAAAATCCCCCTGCAAATTCGCCAATCTTTGTAAATGTTGTTTTATCAAGCTTTCTGCGCATGAAGCGTCTTGACACTTATTACTTTCCACAAAAAACTTATCTGCAATCTTAGAAATTTTATACGTTTCATTACTTGCGATACCACCACCAATCGTTTCAACTACTATAACTACTGATGCCCCAACAGTTAAAGACCCTTGAACCGCCAGGGAAGCCCCTGCTGTTAATACAGCACTTGCAACAGTACCGCCAACCCATAAACCGACTTCTATACCTTTGTCCAAATTTTGAATTGCTTTTGCATCAGGTAACACACAAGTTTCTGTCTTCTCATCCCAAAAAACACTTTTACACCCAGGACAATTTGATAAATTAGCCACCTTCAAAGAATTACATGCTTGTTCGTTTAAACCGATGCATCGCTTGCCTGTAAAAGTTCCCCCGTTCACAATGCAATCCATCGCTTGCATACCTGCATTAGTTCTTTTTTTAGAAGACTCGCTTAAATCATCAAATACAAAATCAACAGGGTTACCATTTATATAACAAGTTACAACGTCATCTGTTATATTAAATGTACTTTTGCTGCACCCACCGCCAGTATACGATTTTTTGCTCTGCTCGCAATTAAACGTTTCTACTGTAACGCCATTATTCTGAATTATATCTTTTATATAATCATCCAATGTTTGCGTAGCATTTATTTGAATATTTGTACAAAACATGAAATTATCCAAACCATATGCGGTCTTTAATTGTGTTCTATCACTTATAGAAGAAAAATCTATCTCGCACTTATTATTTACCCAACTTGCAGAATATCCAAATTCAGATAATGCTTGATTTACTTTGGAACAATTATCTGAAGTTTTCGTATCACACGTAGGTGCCCAACAATTAACCTGGCCACTAACATTTGTTCCACCACCACCACAGCCCCCCGCTGTAGCTGTTGCATCATAAAGCTTACAAACACCCTTTTGAACACCAGTTTGTATCGAAGTATCTATTGAAGACTCTAAATCATCAAACATAAACTCATAAAAAGTCTTTCCATCTTTAGATACACATTGCAAACAATCATCATTTATTCCGCAACTTGTAAACGAATTCTTACACCGAATATCCAAATCGTTATTCTTTACTTTTGCATATAGTTTTGCTAAATGAATACCTTCTCGCAAACCAACTTGTACCTTTTCACCTTTAACATCTGAACCACAGAAAATGCAATTTTTAGTAAAGAAATCATCTATGCAATATTCTTTCCCTCCAGATTTGCCCTTTCCATCTTCACAGACAGAATAATAAGTGACCGCAGAAGAAACCAATTCAGTAGCAAAATTTTCGCATTTTGTCTTATCAGAAGATTTTTCTATATCCCAACCAGCAGCAGAACAAACATACCACAAACCCGTAACAGGAAGACCTTTTCCATTATTTTTCTTTACTTGTGCGTTATACTCTGTCAACGCCGATACTAAATTATCTTCTGGTATATGCTTTTGCATTATCTCTAAAACGACATCCGAAGATATATGAATATCAGCAAATACCGGACTTACAACCAACATCATAAAAAATGCAACTAAGAGTCGTTTCATTTCAGTACCCCCGTGCATTTTTCTGCTACTTCCGCTACTTTCTTTATCGCTGATATCTGCGCAGCGTTAAATCCTGTCGCTGTCGCAGATGCTGCCGTCGTTACACCAGATAAGACATTCGCTGCCGTATTTAAGTTCTTCTCTCGCTGTTTCCCTTCTTCTGTATTATCATTCCTAGTTCTGCCTGTGTTCGCACTCGCAGATGTAATCGTTCCCGCCAAACCTGTCGTCGCACCTACTACAGATGATATCGTCGCCCCCTTCGCCCTGTTGTCTATCTTCGATATATCTACATACTTATACTCTTTACACGCTTCTACTATGCTTTGCGCCTCGCTTATATCTTCCCCGTCCATACGTGCCTGCATCATCGATTGTTCCAACGCATCTACAGCTGATATACAGGTGTTTATTTGTTCCCTTAATCCAACACTTACTTTATTCGTACCGGCTATCGCTGCTCCCGCTATATTCGTTACTGTACTGCCTGCCAGTAAACCTGTTCGCCAATTACCCAATTTTTTTGATTGCTGCGTTAGTTTATCTATCTCTGACTGATATTCTGATATTGACGAATAAGCTGCATTAAATTCTTTTAAGAAACTAGACTTTTGCTCTGCGGTTGGTCCGTCATGATCATCTTCTAAATCTGCTAATTCCGCTTTTAGTTTTTCTAATTCTTCAACGCGCTTATCCTTTGAAGCTTTCACCAAACCTGTTACAGTGGCACCAATACCCGCCGCAGTCCCAACCCCAGTCACGGCTGTATTTATACCCGCCATTTTCTTTAAATCTGCCAGTTCTTCATCAATACCAACACATGCCGTATATGTGGCACGCAATGCGTCATACAGTGGTAACACTTCGGCAGATACTGTCTTGCAATAAAAAAGCAAACTAGAAAAGCATAAAAAAAGATAAATAAGCTTTGACATTTCTTTATTTATAAACGGTATTATTATATCAAAAATTAAAAGAACTGTCAAAAAATACCGCCATAATTAAACGCGGTATACAAGCTTTTTCTGGTCGGAGTGACTGGGTTCGAACCAGCGACCTCTACGTCCCGAACGTAGCGCTCTACCAGGCTGAGCTACACTCCGAAAAAATGTTTAAGCAGCCGGATTATGCAACCTTGCCGAAAAAAAATCAACTTTTTTATTTGTTATTTTTCTTTTGCTTATTATATATTATCTGTAATACTTTCTTAAGGTAACCAAAAGGCAAAGAAATGTTCGCGTTAAAGTTTTTAAAGAAAGATAAATTTGATAGTTATGATGATTATATTCAAAATGGTGCCCCGATAGTTCCAGAAAAATTTAATTTTTCTTACGATGTCATTGACGAGCTTGCAAAAGAAACCCCCGATGACCTTGCATTACTATGGACAAACGATTTGGGTGAAGTAAAAAAATTCACATTCCGTGATCTATCAAAAATGTCAAACTCTGTTGCAAATTTCTTAACTTCTAAAGGCTTGACACGTGGTGATACCGCTTTGTTATTTATGCGCCGTCGTTGGGAGTACTGGATTCTAATGCTGGCAATGCATAAAATCGGCGTCATACCAATTCCATCAACTAATCAATTAAAATCTGAAGACATTGAATACAGAATTGAACAAGCTGAATCAAAAGCGATTTTTGCTTTTGACGATGGTCATATATTAAATGAAATTCGTACCGCAATCGGTGATAGAGATATACCATTAATTTCTAACGACGAAATTGCAGAGGCTATAAAATCTATGCCGAACACCATCGAACGTGTACCTAATGAAAACACGGATACCATGGTAATATATTTTACCAGTGGCACTACAGATATGCCTAAAATGGTTGCACATAATTTCATGTACCCCCTAGGTCATATAAACACAGCTTTATTCTGGCAACGTCTACGCGATAAAGACGTACATTTTACATTATCAGAATCGGGTTGGGCTAAATGCTCTTGGGGTAAAATGTACGGTCAATGGTTAGCTGGTGCCACGGTATTTGTATTTGATTTTGCAAGCATCGCTACAGCACATGACTTATTACACGCTATGGCAGAACATCATATAACATCATTCTGTGCACCTCCGACTGTATATAAGATGCTGATACATGCCGATTTCAGTAAATATGACTTATCCGCATTAAAAAAAGCAGATATTGCAGGCGAAGCATTGAACCCAGAAGTATACGAAAAGTTTTTAGATTTAAGCGGAATAAAGCTACACGAAGGGTTCGGTCAAACAGAAACTTGCATTCTACTATTCACAAACGAATGGATTGAACCTAAACCTGGCAGCATGGGTATGCCGACAGCAGGTTGGGATATACAACTATTAGATGAAGGTGGTCGCCCCGTTCCCAATGGTACAGTTGGTGAAATATGCATATCATTAAAAAATGGTCATCCTGTTGGGTTATTCCAAGGCTATCATAAAAATGAAAAATTGACGGCCAAAGCTTTCCGTGACGGTTTCTATCATACAGGTGATGTTGCATATCGTGATAACGATGGTTATTACTGGTTTGTCGGTCGTAACGATGATTTGATAAAAACAGCAGGTTACCGTGTAAGCCCATTTGAAGTTGAAAGTGTATTATTAGAACATCCGGCTGTTCGTGAAGTAGCAGTTACCGGTATACCTGATCCTTCTCGTGGCATGGCAGTAAAAGCCACAATTGTTCTTAATAAATATTTCCAAGGAACGGATATTCTGATTCGTCAATTGCAAGACCACGTACGTAGTCGAACGGCTTCTTATAAATATCCTCGCGTAATAGAATTCGTAGACAGCCTGCCAATGACAATAAGCGGAAAAATTCGTCGCGCTTTAATAAGAACATTGGATAGCGCAAAGAATACTATTATAGAACCTGTAAAAAGCGTGATAGGTTTAGACAATAAAGATGAAGAAAAATAAACGGGGATTTTTCCCCGTTTATTTTTATACGTACAAATAATTATAAACTTTATCTTTTACATTTTCTTAAGAATCAAACTAGCATTTGTACCACCAAACCCGAAAGAGTTACTTAATGCAACCTTAACATCTTTCTTCTGTGCTTTGTTCGGGACCAAATTGAAATCGCCAACTTCATCTTCTGGGTTTTCAAGGTTAATGGTTGGCGGTACAACCCCGTCACGAATCGCCAAAACGCTGAATATAGCTTCAACAGCACCAGCCGCCCCTAACAAATGTCCCGTCATAGATTTTGTTGAAGACATACATACATCAGTTCCAGCAAACAATGTCTTAACCGCGGATAATTCACCAATATCTCCTAAACCTGTTGACGTACCATGCGCATTAATATAATCAACGTCTGACGGTTGTAATCCCGCATCTTTTATTGCGGCTTTCATTGCACGCATACCACCTTCCCCATTTGGTGCCGGCGCAGTAATATGATAAGCATCACCAGACAAACCATACCCCGCAACTTCTGCATAAATTTTTGCACCGCGTGCAACAGCATGTTCATATTCTTCAAGAACCAATATACCTGCCCCTTCTGCCATAACGAATCCGTCACGCCCTTTATCCCAAGGTCTTGAAGCACCTTCTGGATCATCATTACGCGTAGACAATGCTTTCATCGCACAGAACCCGGCAACCCCGATTTTACCGACTGCACCTTCTGCACCTCCTGCCACCATAACATCTGCGTCACCATGCTGAATTAAACGTACCGCTTCGCCAATAGAATGAGCCGAAGAAGCACATGCTGTCACCACAGAAATATTAGGTCCTTTTAATCCATATTTTATCGAAACATTACCAGCAACCATATTAATAATTACCTTCGGAATGAAAAAAGGACTTATATGACGCGGACCATTTGCATACAACTCTGCGCAATTATCATATATAGTATTCAGACCGCCAATACCAGCACCAATTGATACGCCAATACGATCTTTATCCCCGGCATAATCAACTAAATTTGCGTCACGCAAAGCTTCATCCGCAGCTACCATACCATAGATTATAAATTTCTCTAACTTACGTTGTTCACGTGGGTCTATTACAGCATCAGGATTATACTGTCCTGGTTCTGTACCAACAACTGGCAGCCCAGCAATCTGTGATGCTAAATCCGAAGCATCAAAAGTATCTATTTTTCTTACACCGGAAACACCGTTTACAATATTTTTCCAAGCATATTCTATACCCGTACCCACAGGGGACACAATCCCCATACCAGTAATGACTACTTTCTTCATACTTATTATCCTTTATAAGTTACTTCAACGAACATACTATATAATAAACTGTTTAAAAGCCTCCGTACAGAAAAAAATCCGTCAGCGACAAAAAGCGCAACGGATTTTTTTCATTTAACCTTTTGTGAAACCCGATATTATTTTTTATGAGCTTCAATATATTTAACCGCATCACCAACAGTTGCTAACTTTGCGGCTTCTTCATCAGAAATTGTGATATCAAACTCTTTTTCAACTTCCATAACGAATTCTACAACGTCCAAAGAGTCGGCACCCAAATCATTTACAAAAGAAGCAGTTTCTACGACAGAAGCTTCTGGTACCCCCAATTTATCAACTACGATTTTTCTTACTTTTTCAAAAGTTGTCATTTCATATCCTTTGTTTTCGTTAAATTTGTGGCCCAGCTTTGGGCGTCGTTATCTAACGCTATCATTTTATGGCATAAGTGTCAAGGAATTATAACAAACAATAACAAAAGCTTGACAAAAGCATTTATATATGTTTATGCGATAATTTCTGATAACAAAGAATTCATATTAACGCGAAAATCTTCTTTATCAGAAGCCCATGTCAACTGCCGCATTAAGAATTTATTCACGTCATCCATCGTCAAATTTCCTACTCCTGCAGCGGTTGCAACGCGTTTCCACGCAACGCGCGGATCTGTTAAGTGCCCCCGTCCTCGTCCTGGGAAAACCCATCTGCCATCTTGTGGTAAATCTTGCAATAAAACCACCGCCATATCAGAAAGAGGTTTATCACACCATGTATAATGATTAAAATCCAAATCTCGCCATTGCATAGAAAAAACCTTGCTTTTCGGTGCAAATGCATACACTAGCATTAAAAAGGCAGCACGTAAATTTTGATCTTCTTCACTATTTATAGCTTTTATTAAACGTGCAAACACACTTTTATTTATAGGGCGAACGCGGCGAATTTGTTTTACTTTCGGTAATGATGTAACGGGATTATTTTTTACATACCCTGTATCAATCGCATACTTAAAAACACTTTGCAAAAATTCCTGCATTCTGCCGGCAATGGCACGACCATTAATACCATCTATGACATTAGCAATGTCCTCTGTTGAGATATCTGAAATATTCTTTCCCAATAAATCTACAAAATGTCTTTTAATAGCTCGTTCTAATTTATCACGAGAAACACTATTACGTCGCACACGTTTTTCTAGATAAATATCCAAAAATTTTTTCAGCGTTATTTTCTTTCTGTGCACGCAAGTTTTTTCCATCGCAGCAGATAAAACTTCTGTTACCGCCCCACGAGCAGTTTCTATATCCATATCTGGATAATTACCAATTATGATTCGTTTATCTCGTCCATGAACACGTTTGCGTACAAAAAAAGTCTTTACCCCTCGACTGGTTATATACATTCGAAGGCGAGGTTCAGAAATATCTTGAACTACATCAAACCCTGTATTTGGGGCGGGAAGATTATCCAATATAAAAGGATTAAAGAAAAACTGATGCGACATAGCAGCCTCCTTCCTTTACAAACACCCCTTTTACCTTGCCTGTAAAAATTTATCGCGCCAGAAGTTATTCTTTTGTGCCAGATAATACTTATAGTTTTCTACAACTTCACAATAAGCATGATTCTTTTTCACATATGGACAATCTTTATTGGTACACTTTGACACATTATAATCCGAAGGAAAATCAGGACAATATTCAACCCCAAAAGCAATGGATACGCCATCAGGATCACTAAATTTAAAACAATCTTTTGTCACATTACGAATACAAGTTAACGGTTTATTATTTTCAGAATATTCCGCTTTATCACAAATTATATAATGTTGCCTTTTATATAAATTTTGATTTAAAGCTCTACAATGCAACTTTAATTCTTTATACTGTCTCAAATGTTTCTGAAATCTTTTCCAACTTGTATTTCTGATATAATTTATTATGGGTAACATACTAAATCCTTTTTTATAATTAAATATTATTCTCTTTGCAAGATTTCCCCAAAAGGCTTTTACCTTACAAAAGAAATTTTATTTTCCCAAAATTTCTTTTTTAAATCTTTTATTTTATCGCTTTCATTCAAAGCATTAAAATAAGCTGAATTACGTTTAGAAAAAGAACAACCCGTTTCCTGACAAGGAACCTTATCATTAAAATGTTCACACGTTTTTGAATAAAATGTGGGGAATATATCTCCATCACGAGGGTCCACACTAAGCTTTACACAAGTCACAAAACAACCTGGATAAAGATCGCATACATCGTCAGCTGTTTCTCCTAAATTATTTACTAAACGCCTGCGATACATCTTACATATTCGTATAGATTTATAATATAAACCCACCAAATCCTTATAATGACGCACATCGCTGCGAATGCCTTTTAATGGGGTTTTCAATAAATATTTTATAGTTTTAAAAAACATATAATACTCTTTTATAAAAATTATTTTTGTCGTGAAATTTTCTTTTCCCAGAATTTTTCTTTCTTGCGCTTTTCGACTTCATAAGCCTTATTTAAAGCCATATAATTATTATTCTTTTTATGAAAAGAACAATTCGTATCCATACAAGGAACACCGAAGAATTTTTCACAAATTGAATAATACTTTTCTTCGTATTCTAACACGTCGGAACCGGCTATATTTTCTCTGGGGTCAATTGCTATAGTTATCGTACGAGTTCTAAGATATCTAAGCGGACATCCACCTTTTACGTTTAATAATTTATAAGATTTATTCTTTTTCTTTCTTAAATCACTACATTTCTTACTTAAATCTCTATATTCCTTAATATCAGCACGAATGTTTTTCATATCTGTATTCAATAAATATTTTACTGCTGCACTCAGCATACTTTAACCTCTTATTTATTATTTAATTTGAGACTTTTAAAGCATTTATAAAAGCCGACTGCGGAATTTCTACATTACCAAAAGTCCGCATACGTTTTTTTCCCTCTTTCTGCTTCTCCAACAATTTTCTTTTTCGCGTGATATCCCCACCATAGCATTTCGCTGTAACATCCTTACGGTACGCAGCGATAGTTTCACGCGCTATAATTTTTCCGCCTATTGCCGCCTGAAGCGGTATTTTAAACTGATGCCTTGGTATTAAATCTTTTAGACGTTCTACTATCTGTCGTCCTCGTTTTTCTGCAGCACTTCTATGACACATAAATGACAAAGGCTCAACATTTTCATCATTTACTAAAATAGAAACTTTGACTAAATCTGATGCTTTATACCCATGAACGACGTAGTCAAAAGAAGCGTATCCAGAAGAAATTGATTTTACCCTATCATAAAAATCAAATACAATTTCTGCCAATGGCAATTGATACACTAGAACAGCGCGATTTCCGACATAAGAAATATTTTCCTGCACCCCCCTTCTTTCTGAACACAAGGACATAATTCCACCCATATATTTATCTGGCATCATAATCGTTGCCCTGACCCAAGGTTCTTCTATAGAAGCTATTTTTGTTGGGTCTGGCATATCTGCCGGATTTTCTAAATCGATTACGCTACCATCACGCAGATAAACTTTATATAACACGCTTGGAACAGTATTTATCAGCGTCAGATTAAATTCGCGCCGTAACCGCTCACTAATGATTTCCATATGCAATAAGCCCAAGAAACCGCATCGTAAACCAAAACCTAATGCTGAAGACTTTTCCGTTGTAAACATAAATGAAGCGTCATTTAAAGCCAATTTTTCTGCGCTATCACGTAAATTAGGGTAATCATCTGCTTCTACTGGAAAGAAGGAAGAAAAAACTACGGGTATAGAAGGCTTAAACCCAGGTAAAGGTTCGCACTTATCAGAACATTTCGCATCTATTATCGTATCACCGACTTTGCAATCATGTATTGTTTTCATACCTGTAATTATAAATCCAATTTCACCCGTTTCCAAAGAATCTGAATCTACCATCTTAGGTGTGAAAAAACCTATTTTTTCAATTGAATATTCTGCGCCTGTTGCCATAAATTTTATTTTCTGCCCGCGCACCAACCGCCCGTCAACGACACGAACAAGAATGACAACCCCTAAATAAGAATCATACCAAGAATCAACCAATAAAGCACGCGAAGCCGCGTTTTCGTTTCCCCTAGGGGATGGAAGTTTATGAACTATTTCTTCAAGTAATTCCGGAACCCCGTCACCTGTCTTACCCGAGACACATAAAGCACCCGCAGCATCCAAACCAATTACGTCTGCAATTTGAGCCCGCGTACCGTCAACATCACTTGACGGTAAATCAATTTTATTTAACACAGGCAACATTTCTAAATCATTATCCAGCGCAAGATACGCATTCGCCAAAGTCTGAGCCTGTACCCCCTGGGTTGCGTCCACTAAAATCAAAGCCCCCTCACAAGCGGCCAAACTTCGCGATACTTCATAAGAAAAATCAACATGACCGGGCGTATCCATCAAGTTTAACTGGTACACCTGCCCGTCTTTGGCTGTATAATTTAAACGAACGGTTTGAGCTTTTATTGTAATTCCCCGTTCTCGTTCAATATCCATAGAATCCAAAACCTGCGCTTTCATTTCACGCGATTGCAATCCACCCGTATATTCAATCAATCTATCGGATAATGTTGACTTTCCATGATCAATGTGCGCCACAATTGCAAAATTTCTGATATTCTTTTGGTTCATAAAAAATCCTGTACCAGTGCTAACCTACGCGGCAATGATACACCAGTATAAACAAACTAGCAACCATAAAATTTTGAAAAAATTATTTATCTATACTATCTAATAAAGCTTCTATACGTTCTGCTTTATCTAATGTATCATCATATTCAAACTTGATATCAGGTACATATTTCTGATTCATCCTGGCAGCCAATTCATAACGAACAGTTTTTGTAATTTCATCCATACGGTGCTGGACAGAATTAATATCATCATTACGAGAATAATAAAATAAGCGCACAAACTGTAATCCACCATGGGCCACAGCCCCTACCAAAGACACCCCGGCGACCAACGCGTCATCGCTATACTTATCACGTAATATCTCTGCGACCAAAGTTTGTACTTTACTGGCCACTTTTTGGGCTCTATTAGAATTATTATTTTTTTGCTTTACCATATTAAATATTCCTGAATATATATAATTGTAAAATACAAAAGATTAAATTACAATCAAGTAAATTTTCTTTCTTAACGGGGAGTCAAAATATGAAATTTGCGGAATATATACTAAGTAAATCAGAAAGCCGAGCATATTCATGGATTGTTTTCATTTTGACAGTTTTCGAATCGATATTCTTGTTCATTCCCCCCGAAGTATTTATGACGCCACCGATTATTGCGAACAAAAAGCGTGCTGTTCCGATTACGATTGCTGCAGCACTGGGTTCTATTGTTGGTGGGGCAATTGCATATATGATAGGCGCCTGGTTATGGGATTCACTTGGGATGTGGTTAATAAACACGTTTTCTAATCCAGAATTAATAGAAAACGCAATAAAACCAATGTTTACCAAATATGGAATATTTATAATTGTACTGACTGCGGTAACCCCGATTCCATATAAATTACTAGCTTTATGGCTAGGTTTTATTGGATATCCGATATGGATATTTCTTGGCGTATCAGCCATATTCCGTACGGGTCGCTTTGTGACGGTTGCAGCGTTACTTTATTTTTTCCAAGAAAAAGCGAACGCCATTGTAAAGAAATATTTCTGGCCGTTAACGATTGGTGCTATAATTGCTGCGGCGCTTGGTATATTTTTAATATCCCTATTTTAAAATTGTGTACTAAACCGCAAAGCCACACTTTCTGTATCTGCTGCGATGAAAACATTTTGCTTTCTATCTGCAAAAATCCAAGCAGATAAAAAACCAATGGCGGCACCTGCCAAAACATCATGAGTATAATGCCAGCGTGATTGCACCCTAGAATACCCCACGAAGCTAGCCAATACATAAGGAAAAACAGCTTGCTTTATTCCATATCTTCTATGAATGAAAGCAGCATTTGCAAAAGCGTTTGCGGTATGTCCTGATGGGAAACTGTCGAAACCCAGCTTATTGGGTCTTTGTTCAGAAACATTATCTTTCAGAGTATCTGTCACTGTTGATTTTATTAAATTAACGACTATCAATTGCTTTAACCCATTCCAATCATAATCATACCAAGTATCCCAATCAGAGTTATATAAAGTTGTTGCAAAAGAATAAACTGGTAAAATTTTAAAAGAAATAAAGTCACCAGCATCTGCGATGAAATTACCGGCTAAAAGATTGTTAGGAAAAAATACCCAACAAAAAAATAATAATCCCGACAAAAAAACTTTCATATTTTTTTATCCTTATGTGAAAAACAAAGAAAAAAACACCAATGAAAGTAGGTGCCGGGAAGTTAGTAATTCAAATATAACGATGAATTCGTTGCCTGTACCGCAAATGCGGTAATTGTATAACAACGACTTCCCGACCGAAAAGTCGGGACAACTAGTTAGTTAAATCTGTTATATTCGGGTGACTAAACCCGTCTACTAACAAGGTCCGCTTTTAATAACATTTAAAAGCACATTGATTATATTATA
>CASEJM010000043.1 GCA_949288265.1 uncultured Pseudomonadota bacterium
TCAGTTGGTAGAGCAAGGGACTGAAAATCCCTGTGTCAGTGGTTCGATTCCACTTCTAGCCACCATTTTTTATTTCCCCATTATTTTCGTCGGACGATTATCTACACCAGCAAATTGTTCTATGTGTTTTGCAAGTTGCAACACGCGCATATCATCAAAGCGTTTACCAACAACTTGTACGCCCAACGGCAAACCGTTTTCTGCTAAACCCGCCGGTACGCTGCATGCAGGTATACCTGCTAAGTTCATTGCTACTGTAAATAGATCTAATGCATAATATTCTAGCGGCGTTAAATCTGAATCTAAAGGCATAGCAGTTCCGGCACTTGCAGGACAAATGATTAAATCGCATTCGTTAAATGCTTTGTTAAAACTATCTGAAATCATTCTACGAACGCGGGCAGCTTGCATAAAGTATACTTCATATGATTCGCTTGATAATACAGCTGTGCCAACTATCATACGGCGTTGTACTTCTTCGCCAAATCCAGCCGCACGGGTCTTTTTAAAGGTATCATATATATTTTCACCCTCTACACGTAAACCGTAACGCATACCGTCATAGCGGGCTAAGTTAGAAGAAGCTTCGGCAGGGGCAATAATATAATATGCGGCTAATGCGTTCAGAATGTTTGGAATAGAGACTTCAACTATTTCTGCACCAATTGATTTTAAATCCGCAATACGAGCCTCAAATAAGCGTTTCATATCTTGCGAAACTTCAACGTTTGCAAATTCTTTTATTACACCGATACGTAATTTTTTACCGTCCCCTAAAATTGGTTCAAGCGGTGTATGTGCATGAAAACCAGCACTTGCACTTGTTGAGTCTTTTTCATCATGACCTGCCATAGCTGATAATAATAAAGCCGCATCATCAACAGTACGGGCAATGGGACCGGGGGTATCTAAACTTGATGCAAATGCAACGCATCCCCAACGACTGCAAAGACCATAAGTCGGTTTCATACCAACAAGTCCAGTTATGGCAGACGGAAAACGAATCGAACCACCAGTATCTGTACCTGTTCCGCCAATTGCTAAACCAGAAGCAATCGCACTTGTTGCGCCACCAGATGAACCACCTGCTGTTAATTTCCTTTCCATTTGCCACGGATTTATTGGGGCACCGAAATAACTTGTCTTGCTGAAGGTCCCCATGGCAAATTCATCTAAATTTGTTTTACCCAATAATACAGTTCCTGCGTCAATGAATTTTTGAGATACAGTAGATTCATATTGCGGTATAAAATTTTCCAACATGCGTGATGCCGCAGTTGTACGGATACCTTTCGTCGCAAATAAATCTTTCATACCAATTGGCAAGCCATCTAAGGGCAGAGAAGTTCCTGCAGCATAGCGCGCATCAGAAGCTGCGGCATCTGATAACGCACGTTCTGGTGTCACAGTTATATAGCAGTTTAAATCTTTACCATATTGGTCAATGCGATTTAAATAGGCTTTTGTTAATTCGGTCGCGCTTATTTCTTTAGATTTTAGTTTTTTTAATGCTTCTGTAATCGTTAGGTTTATCATTTCTAATACCCAAATTTATTGTTTGTTTATTCGTCCATAACTTTTGGTACCGCAAAATAACCACGTGAAACCCCCGCGGTGTCCGGATCGTTTGCTAAAATAGCATCTCTTATATTGCCGTCAGTTACAATGTCTGGACTTACTGGTAGCCTATGTTCTGATGGATTTAACATCGGTTCAACGCCCTTAGTATCTATTTTCTGTAGCTTATCTAACCAATCAATTACAGAATCAATATTCATTTTTTCCAGTTTTTCATCAGAAATATCGATTTTTATTAAATCCGCAAATTTTTTTAATTGTTGCTTGCTAAATGCCATTTTGGATCCTATTCTATTTGTATCTATAAAAACACTGAGGAAAATTATACAATGATTTTACCAGATTTCAACGATTTTCCACGTACAGGGCGTATTTTAGGGATAGATTGGGGTAAACATCGTACAGGTGTTGCTGTATCAGACGAAAATAGGGATTTCGTCTTTGTGCGACCTGTAATTGTTGTAAAAGATTCTGATATGTCAATTGTTCAACAGGTTGTTGATATCGCGGAAAAAGAAAAAGTAGTCGGAATCGTTATTGGCTTACCGCTTTTTTCTGATGGGACAGAATCGGAAACAACAAAATTAGTAAAATCTTTTGCCAAATTATTATCTGAATATACAAACTTGCCAATTGCATTTATTGATGAAAGTTTTTCCAGTGTGACGGCACAAGAATATATGGGAAAGGCTAGCATCAAAGATATTAAGCAAAATTTAGATTCTGCTTCTGCGCGTATTATATTAGAAAATGCGATATCTTTTATTAAAAGGTTAAAATAACTAAGGTATAAAAACGGTGCATATAGCACCATTTTTAATCTTCATCATTTTTATCGGGTATTTTACCGTCCGCTGAAAGCAATATCGCTATCCAGCGCGTAGAATCAAATTGGGCAGTGATTATGAATATCGCCACCAATAAAGGTACGCTAAAGAACATTCCTGCGATTCCCCATATAACGCCCCAAAATACTAAGTTTATTAATATTGCAAGAGTAGATAAGTTTAATGTTTTTCCTGTAAATTTTGGTTCTAAAATGTTACCAAATATTATCTGTAAAGTGATTAAGCCTAAGGCGGTTAATAGTGGTTGATGTAAAGACGGTGCTGTTACCAAAGAGTATAATATTGGCAAGCCACATGCAACAATGGCCCCAATTGTAGGAATATAGCTTGTTATGAATACTATAAATGCCCATATGCCCGCAAATTCAACGCCAATAGAATGTAACCAAAAATATGATAGAACGCCTGTTATGCCAGAAAGTAACGTTTTCATAAATAAATACTTTTTCATATTTTCATCAATGCTATCAATTATATAGCGAACTTTTTTATATTTTGTTTTGTTTGGAAATAGGGCAGAAAATTTTTGATTGAACGTGCTTTGTTCTATGAATAAAAAGATCATATAAACTAAAATCATGCCAGTAGATGTTAAAATTCCAGCAACAGAAGCCCCTATGTTTGCGGCGATGTTTGTTATATTTGGAATCAGGTTAGCATCAAAATGTATACCAAGTGAATGTGATAAATAACCGCTAAATTGGACGAATTTATGTTGCAGTTCTGGCAAGGCGATTACTAATTCTCGGAACATTGGTTGAATTTGGGTTGCAAAGAAATAAATTAATCCGCCCATTGCAAGTACAGATAATATGTTAGAAACCCAATCGAATGTAATAGAAAATACAGGATGCTTTTTTCTTTTTTCATCAGTTTCAAACGGAAAAAGTTTTCTACAGTATGTTGCAATTGCGTTTATCAGATACCATAAAAACGTTGCGACCAATAACGGAATTAAAATTGAACGACCAAGCCAAAGAACAAGAATTAGCCCAAGAAATAAAATAATACCGTTCATAAAAAACCTCCTATGCCAAGGAATCGTGCATATAGCACTTTATTTTGTTGTTTGAGTTGTTTCTACATCGCTTATGTTTATTGTCATTCTAGAATCAATTTTTTGCGTAAAATATGTCGCTGCACTTATGATGGTTATCACATTAATAATTATTGCAACGTAAGCATATTTATTATTTTGATGCTGTCTGAAGTTCGATAGACCTGCAATGCGAAACCATACTGCAAATATTAAAGCTGATGCTAAAGTTAATATCGATATATTAAAACCGTAAAAGAAACTGGAATAAGCGGTTATTATTATAAAAGCTATAGTTGTGTATGTTGTGTTAGACGTAATTTTTTTCGTAACCTTTGAGTACCATCTGGTATGGCTTATAACTGCGGGGTTAGTTTTATTTTTGTCTTGTAATAAATACCCCGGTAACCATAAAAGAGAAAAACCAAATGGCATAGAGCAGACTATTTTCCAAGAAGAAATCCCAATTTCTTTACAACGCATATATTTTGCATAAATGTTTGTAATGAAAATCCCACATAGATACAAAATAAACAAAGCTGCAAAAACTATTGTTAATAAAATGACCATATTAAAATTGGTATTCATCCACATAATTTTTGCCATGATTGTTTTTTCTGTCGCCGCTATGATAATAGTAGCTGCAATGAATAATGTTGCGCCGATTAATATCTGAGCATTGTTTAGTGCAACAAAGCTATTTTGATCCATGTTTTCGCGCGGTAATTTACGAAGATTTAAAAAAGCGGCAACAATTATTGCTGAAAATACTAATAATACCATAGTTGAATTTGAAATTTCTGGATTTATTAGGTTGGCAATAAACATAAATAAGAAAATGATAAGAAATGCTGTCAGGGCAAATTTTAATGGCGTTAATAGCAACCAAGAGCATAAAGATAAAGATTTTTTATATGACATTTAATATCCTTTGTCTTTCTTTATTTTATCATAACTTTACCATTAGACAAAGTTGTTATGTCTGTTGGTTTAATTCGTTCTATAAAACTTTTTTGATGGCTTATAAACAAAAACGTTGTGTTTTTCATTTCATTGATAATAGTGATTATTTGATCTTGTACTGTTGCGTCGGCACCAGAATCAGGTTCGTCTAAAATGGCAAGTGTTGGTTCTGTCATGATAAGTCTTAATAACATTAATTTTTTTCTTTCTCCGCCAGAAAAACCTACGTTTATACTTCGATTTAACCATTCTTTGGGGATGTTTAATTTTGATCGCGCGTTTTCTAACTTCATAAGAAATTCACCCATGGATAAGTCTTTGCCAGTTTGAAAATGTGTATGTGCAGATAAAGAATGTTTTAAGAAATTTAATACAGTTAAACCTGGAATTTCTGGGACGTTTTGAGCACCAAGAAATATGCCCATTAATGCGCGGGTTGTCGTATTTTCTTTGGTTATTTCTTTCCCATCAAATATTATTTTTCCAGACTCAATTACATATTGTGGGTCACCAATGATCGTAGAAACAAGAGTCGACTTCCCAGAACCATTATGACCGGTTAATAGATGTCTTGCGTTTTTTAAAACATTCATGTTTATTTCTGTCAGCAACATTTTTCCGTCTAATGATACAGACAAATTTTTTATTTCTAACATATATAAAACCTTAATTTACAGGAAAGATTATAACATAAATTACTTGCGTTGCAATGCATGCTAAAATCTATTTTATTAAATAGCGTTTTTATTTTTTAAGATTTTTTTATGGCCATTTGGATTAGTTGTTTAGATTCTACTAAGAACTCCATCGGAAGTCTTGAGATTACAGGTGCTGCAGCCGCACCAATTATAAGAGCCGTGGCTTCATCTTCTTCCATGCCTGATGCCATTAAAAATTGTAATTGAGTCGCGTCTATTGCACCAGTAGAGGCTTCATGGCTTTGTATGTTATCACCGTTTGCATGTATTATTGTTGGCAGTGTATTTGCAATTGCCTTGTCCCCAATCAGTCTTGTATCACATTTCGAAGCATTTTTTCCATTATGACCGCTAAAACTTACCAAACTTCTAAATGTCTGTCGGGACTTATCTAACGCTACCCCATATGACGTGATATTAGATACTGTATCATTGCCGATATGTATCATTTTTGTACCCGTATCTGCCTGTTGCGCACCACGAGTTATTGATAATGAATAAAAGTCGCTATGTGCATTATTTCCGGACAAAATCGTAGATGGGTATTTCCATGTCATGGCGGAACCTATTTCAACCTGGGTCCAATCTAATCTAGCATTTTTATCGCAGCGACCACGTTTAGTAACAAAGTTTAAAATGCCCCCATTATTTTTTTTACCGTCAAATTCTCCTGCATACCAATTTTGTACGGTTGCGTATTTTACCGTCGCATCGTCATGTACTATTATTTCAACAACCCCGCTATGCAGCTGATGATTAGGACGTCTTGGTGCACTACAACCTTCCATATAACTAAGTTCGGAACCTTTATCGGCTATAATTAATGTTCGTTCAAATTGACCAATTTTTGCGGTTTCAATTCGAAAATAACTTGCCAAATCTATCGGACATTTTGTGTTTTTAGGAACGTAAACAAATGTACCATCTGAAAATACCGCGGCATTTAATGCCGCAAAAAAATTATCGGTTGAAGGTACAACGGTACCAAGATATTTTTTTACTAAATCGGGGTGTCGCTTTACGGCTTCAGAAAACGGCAGAAATATTATTCCTTTTTTCTTTAGTTCTTCTGTATATGATGTATGAACCGATTTGCTATCAATTACTGTATCTGTGGCCATACCAAGTAAAGCACGTTGTTCGCTTTCTGGTAGTCCCATTTTTTCATACGTTTCACGTAAATCAGAATTATCCAGTGGTTTAAGTTCGTTATAATAATTTAGTGTATCATAGTCAATCGAAGAATATTCAATTTCACCCCAATGAGGTTCGTGCATTTTTTTCCATGCTTTCAGTGCGGATAAACGCCATTCCAATAACCAGTCCGGTTCGTCGCGAATAGTCGAAATTTCTCGTATAAGATTTTCTGATAATTTTGGCATTTACTCGTTTGTCTGATTAGCCAATTGTTTGGCTTGGGCAAAAAATGTTAATGATTGACCTAACAACCCATCTGTAAATGTTGAAGCCAATATTCCATCTGGGTCTGTCGTTGTAAGATGGTTCAGAAAATTGTCGGCACGGTTCATATAATTATCTATGCTTCTTGCAACTTCAGGGTCAAGTTTGATGCAGCGACGTAATTTTTCAAGAGCAAAAGGATTTTTTGCGTATTCGTCCATTATCCCACCAAGAGCCCGCCATAATGGATGTTCGTTGGTATTACGAGGCATTACATCAATGGCAGCCATAATCGGAATAAGATTCTGTAATAAATCTTGATAAATCATTTCGGCGTTTTCGGCAACTGCATTAGTCGCGGATTTATTTTTTAATATAGATTGAATTTTAACAATTAAATTATATTGATGAGTTAAAGTTTTTGTTACATCGCGAACACGTGCGTTGAGCACATATATAAAATATATCATTACAATTTGAAGTAATAGAACAATACTAAAACCTACAATAATCAATATGTTCTGCATATATAACCTCCACTATGTCGTACGTATCTGGTTTAGTATAACATCTTTTACCGATTCGTGCGATTTTATCTTTTTGCGGTTTGAATTTTACTGGTATTTATATGCGTTTTCGTCTTGCACAGATTCGGTCAAGTTGTTATAATAATATATAATAAAAAGGTAGAACGTTCAGGAAAGGAAGTTTTCATGTTCCGTAAATTTTTTATTGTTGCTATGTTTGCTACTGCTGTGGGGTATTGCTTCGCTGCAGAAAATTTACCACAAATTGTAACGTCAGAGGTTTACTATTCCCAAGAACCGGTTGTTACAGAAACCCAAAACTTGGAATACGATGCCTCGATGTCGCAGCAACAAATACCGGTATGGCCCATTGCAGGTTCTGATGCGGATGTTACGGTTGCATGTGAAGGCAACGCATGTTCGGGAAAGCAAGATGATAATATTCGCATAGTTTCAAAAATTGGCGCCGATTTGGTAGTTGAAAATAATTTTAATCTTGGAAGAACGGGCAACGCTGATTTTAACGGTTGGTCCGGTGGGGCAAATATGTTGCATGGAATGCAAGTTCCGGCTGGTTTTGATGACCCTTGTAAAAGTGGTGCGGAAATGCCACTTTTAAGTCGTGAAATGTTAGAAGATGACGGGGGCTCTGTTCTGTCTGTTTCCCGTAGTGCACGTCAAGATTGTAATCAATATCGTGATGGGTATGAAGCCTTTATGGCCAAATTTGGTATGACAGAAGAAGAAATTGCCGCTGCTAATAAAGCCGCTGAATCTTTGGATGCGGAAATTGCAGTAGATGTTACTGCTGATGCTGAGGCTCCAGTTACGCTGACGGATCAAGTTCGTTCTTGGGTTGTTGCAAATGGACAAACTTTGCGTGAAGTTTTACAAGATTGGTGTAATAAAGAAGGTTGGGATCTGGTTTGGGCGACTTCTCGTGAATATCCAATCGAAGCAAGTGCGGTGTTTAAAGGGCGTTTTGTTGATGTCGCTTCTGCTTTGGTTCGCAATTTTGCACGCGCAACGCCAATCCCTTATGCTAAATTCTATAAAGGAAATCGCGTTCTTGTAATTTCTACAACAGAAGAATAAGAAGTCGTTTAGTTTGCCGTAGGAGAAAATAAAAAATGACCAACCCTATAAAATATTTTGTAATGTGTGTACTTTTGGGCGCGACGGTTGCCGGGTGTACTACAAAAGAATCGGCCAAAGTTGCGGCTTCTGTTGATCAAGATTTTATAAATGCATATGATGCGTTTGAAATGTCTAAAAATCCTCCTGCAAAAGTTGCTAGTGGTGATACTGTATCAATGTCCGAAGGGGTATGGTTGGGGTCTTCTTCTACGCTGTTGGAACATCGTAATAATTTGCCTTCTCAGTTTGAAACAAGTACGGGTGTTACGATATTGTTAAATGAACCTGTAACGTTAAACATGTTGGCAAATAACATTACATCTATAACAGGAATACCCGTTAAAATAGACAATCAGGTAAATTCTGAAAAATTAAAAAAGACTATAAACGTTGCCTATACGGGAAGTTTATCGGGTTTATTGTCTCAGGTGGCAACGGATTTAGATTTGCTATGGTATTACGATAAGACTTCGATCGTGTTTTATGAAACAGAAACACGAACCTTTACTTTGTATGCGTTAGGTACAGATGTGTCTTATCAGACCGCTGTAGAAACAGATGATGGAAATACGGTTTCTTTGGAATCAACTCTTAAAGAATGGGATGAAATCGAAAATGCTATAGATACGATAACAAGTGATGTAGATAATGCGACATTTACTGTTTCTCGTAGCTTGGGCACCATAACTGTTACTGCACCGCCATCAACTTTGGCTCGTGTTGCAGATTATATTGATAAACAAAATAGACGTCTTTCTCAGTTGGTTACAATTGACGTTAAGGTATTACAGGTGTCTATATCTAATGATTCGGCGTTCGGGTTGAATTTGGCGGCCGCGATAAATTCTGCTTCTGGTTTGAATATTGTTGCGAATCCAAAAAATAATTTAACTAGCACAGAAGCAAGCGGTATGAATATAGCTGTTTTGTCTAATACTGTGTCTGCTATGACTGGTGCTACGCACTTAGAAGGTGATAATACAGTAGCTGGTGCTTATACCCAAGACCAAATTCAGAATGGTTCTTTATCTGGTTTGGCCGGAACGGATGCTTTGATACAGGCTTTGGCAAAGCAGGGGAAAGTATCTCTGGTTACAAACGTTGGTGTCACAACACGTAATAATCGCGTTGCGCCGGTAAATAATACTCGTACAACCGGTTATATTAAGCGGTTCGAGTCTCGTAACTTTACGACAGTTGAATCAAGTACTGTGGATCAAGATGATTTGGAAACTGGATTTTCTATGCAGTTGTTGCCAAACGTTCTTGAAAATGGAAAGATACTATTGTTATTTAGAATGTCTATTCGTGAATTACTTAAAATGTCTACTCAGACAATTGGTGAAGTTACATTGCAGTTGCCAGAAGTTGAAGAACGTAGCTTTATGCAAGAAGTTATTATGGAATCTGGGCAGATGTTGGTAGTTTCTGGTTTTGAAAAGCAAACAAATAATGATACGCGTTATGGTTTGGGGGATCCAGATTTTATGGCTTTATCTGGTTCTCGGGAAACGTCGGCAACTCGTGATGTGCTGGTTGTAATATTAACGCCGCAAGTATTGGTAAGTCCGATGGATGCAGAACGTACAATACAGCAGCACTGGGGGGCACCTTTGAATTAAGTCACAAAGCAATAAAAAACCGCCTTTATAAGGCGGTTTAATTTTATAAAAATACCCCTTTAAAGGGGTATTTTTTATTCAGAATTCATAAAACCAATTACGCAATCTTTGCAACTTTTTTGGTCAAACGAGAAATTTTACGTGCAGCACGTTTTTTTGGCATAACCTTACCAGCGGATTTCATGATTTTGCTTTCTGCAACACGAACTGCCGCTGTTGCTGCCGCTTTGTCACCAGATTTAACTGCAACTAGTACTTTTTTTGTTGCTGTTTTTACAGCACTGCGACGAGAGTTATTAACGGCATTTTTCTTTTCCGTTACAAGAATTCTTTTTTTAGATGACTTATGATTTGCCACTTTATTTTCCTTTTATTTTATCAAGTTTTCTGATATTTTATAGAAAACAAACATAAAATCAAGGAAAAATAAAATGATACCAACAGGTTTTAATATTATTTTCATATTTGCCATTTTAATTTCTTATTTATTAGGTTCCATCCCTATGGGGTTGATTTTAACAAAACTGATGGGTAAGGGGGATTTACGCAAAGTTGGCAGCGGAAATATTGGTGCTACAAATGTTATGCGTGTCGGAGGATTGCGTATGGCGGCTGTAACTTGGATATTAGATATGTTAAAAGCGATTGTTGCTGTTTTAATTGGGGGATCAGTAGCAGGAGCTGTTTTTGGTGCGTGGTGCGGTTTTGCTGCCATTGTAGGGCACTGTTATCCTATATGGTTGAAGTTTCACGGCGGAAAGGGGATTTCCTCTTTATTTGGTGTGTTGTTAATAACTAATCCTTTGGCTTTTATTATATGTGGTGTTGAATGGTTGATAGTTGCGTTGTCATCTGGATATTCTTCGTTGGGGGCAGTTGTTGCTTTCTGTTTAATGCCGATCTTAGGATTCGTAATTAGTTTTCAGATGGGGTGGCCTTTCTTAGCAATAGCTTTGTTATGCTTGTGGCGACATCGTGAAAATATAAAGCGATTGTTTTCAGGAACAGAATCAAAGATAGAATGGAAATGGAAAAAATAAAAAAGCCGCTGTAAAGCGGCTTCTTCATTTTAAATGACTTTATTTTTAGGGCTTTTTGTGATATAATAATATGAATGAAAACGGGGAACGAGGAATGAAAAAATTTATATCTTTGTTAGTTGTCTGTTTGATAACTTTTCCAGCCATTGCAGTAACTGATACTTCAAAAGCAAGACCTTCAATGGTAAGTCAAATGGTACTATCTGCACCACGTGCAACGGCTTCTACGAATCAGATTGCTGCCATGACTAATGCCAGTGTCGGTGCCGCCGTGGTAGATAAATCTAGTATACGTGTTCCCGTTGGTACAAATGACAATGTTAATGACGACGAAGATCAAGATTCATCTGATTCTGATGAAAATGAAGATGCCGAATACGAAAAGCAAAAACTTGCATGCTTAAGTAATAATATAGGGCTAGGTAATACTTTCGTTTGGGCGTCTCGTTATAGCAATGCAAATAATTATTCTTCTATGGTCGAAGATATTAATAACCCAGAAAATAATATTTGTTTTGTGTTGGTAGAAGTTAAGTCTTCCGATTCGAAAATAGATGTTTCTGATGTACCAGAAAAATACTTTCAAATGGGGCAGAATATAAAGTGTGGCAGTTGGGCAGATGAAGAAATTTTACGTCAACGTATTTTGGACGCAAAAAAGGGTGCGCGTACGTGGGCAACCGTTGGTGGTGTTGTTGGTGGCGCAGGTGTAGGTGTTGGGGTTATGGAGTTGTTTGGTAATAGATTAATAGGCGGCAGTGTTATGGGACAAAAACAGAAAGGTTTATCTGATGACGAAGTTTTGCTTAGACAGTTGCGGGCTTTAAAGAACCAAGATAAAAGCGAGTTTGATGATTTTATAAGTGCTCTGGAAACATTGAAAGCAGAATGCGATGGATGGCAAGGAGATGAAAAACCAGAAGAATGTAGTATTTATAATTATGATAACCTTTTAAATGCCAAAAATTGATAAAGGCCCCCAAATAGGGGCTTTATTAATGTAGTAAAATATTACTTTAAATATATGTAGTAAATTTTTATAGTTTTCATTATGAGTATTAACGATATTTTTAATCGATTACTGATATTACGTAGTCCAAATATTGGACCTGTACGTTATGGAAATTTAATTAAGAAATATGGAAGCGTCGAAAATGTTGTTTCTGTGTTGAAACCAAGCGAGTCGATTCGTAATGCTGTTCTTTATGAATTAGACTTAGCAAGTAAGCTAAATATAAATTATATATGTGACGAAGATGAAATATACCCATCTTTATTACGTTCTGTTACGGGGCATCCCCCTATAATCTCTGTTCGGGGGAACGTAGAAACCTTGTTAAAACAAACGGTTAGTATTGTAGGTACGCGTCATGCAACAGCTGCGGGGATGAATTTTACCTTTGATATTGCGAAGGCTTTTGCAGAGCATAGTTATGCAGTTGTTTCTGGTTTAGCAATGGGAACCGATTCGGCTGCTCATCGTGGCGCATTAAAGTGCTTAGGAAATAGTCAGACTATTGCTGTTGTCGCAGGTGGGGTTGATTATATTTGGCCGCTAGAGAATGAAGGATTGTATTGGGAAATAGTAGAGCGAGGTTTGATAGTAAGCGAGATGCCCGTAGGTTTTACACCTGTGGCGGCAAACTTTGTTATGCGAAATCGTTGGATTGCAGGTATCAGTCAGAAATTGATATTAGGAGAGGCCGATTTAAATTCCGGAAGTATGAAAACGGCGATGTTTGCTTATGAAACGAATCGGAAAATTTGGGCCATACCATCTCATCCTTCGGATTCTAGGGCGATTGGACCGAATTCTTTGATTAAATCCGGGGTTGCAAAAATCTGTACGGGCATATCAGATTTTTTTGAAACAGAAAAAAATACCGTTGGTAAGAAAAAAAATGATAAAAAAAATGATTTAGATAATTCGTTATTAGATGCCTTAGGAACAATTCCTGTGTCAGAATCTGTATTGTCAGAAATTGTCAAAAAAACAATTTCGGAAATAAAAAGTGAACTTGTAATTTTAGAATTACAAGGATTGGTGCGAAAAGTTGACGGTGGTTATGTGCGCATATAAAAAAAACATTGTCTATACATTGTATATACAAAGCGCAGAAAACTGGCAAAAAAACGAATCGTTGTCAAAAAATAAATCTTGAAAAATAAGTTAACAATTAGTTGCAAAATTGGTTTTATCTTATAACTTATTTGACGTATCCAAAACGATTGAGAGCAACCTCAATCACAAATGAAGCGAGAGAGTAAAAAGTAGGGCGTAACATAATAGCTAAAGTAGAATTTAGCGTTTATGGGCAGGTGATTTTTATACTCTTGCACGATTAAGGGAAACCCGTTTGGGGAAGGAAAGGAGAAACATATGCAGGCAGCGGCAACAATGAAAAAGACTAACTTGGAACAAATCAAGGGGGCCTTAGCCGCGAAAATGGATTCTGCAAGTTTTACTTCTTGGATTGCCCCTTTACAATTTGATATTTGCGGTGACGATTTAATACTTATCGCACAAAATCAATTTTCTGCAGATTTTATAGGCAGCGTTCATCAGAATGTTTTATCTTCAGTTGCAGCACAATTTGGTTTGAATGTTTCTATATGTGTTCGTGGCGTTGCTGTTAAGGATGCAACTGTTGCAAACGATAATAATGTTCAGACTTATTCACCGGCAAAAACTGCGCAAGTTGCAACTTCGAATGGGTTTGACTCTTTTGTATGTTGCGAAGAAAATGCCTTTGTATTATCAGCGTGTAAAAAATTAGCGGCGGGGTCAGTATCTTTCTCGCCGCTGTTCATTTATGGAGCAGCTGGTTGTGGAAAATCTTTGTTAGTAGATTGTATAGAAAACGTTGCTTTGGGGCGCACAGTTAAAATGTCTGGTGGGCAATTTGTTTCTGAATTTACACGCAGTTTACATGATAGAACTATATTTGCGTTTAAAGATTTCTGTCGTAATTGTGATACGTTCATTTTGGATGATGTTCAAGCGTTGGCTGGTAAACGCGCAACTTGCGAAGAATTTGCTCAACTAGTAATGGATTTGCGTGCTGCAGGTAAAAATATCGTTTTAACCGCGAACGTTGCACCGAATAATCTGAATGGTTTTGATCGCCGTTTACAGTCATTGTTTGCGTCAGGTTTGGTTGCAGACGTTACGGCACCAAATACGAATGTAAAGCGTGTTATGTTAATGCGTGCTGGTGTTGCGACAGATGTTGCGGATGCTTTGGCTTCTCGTATTGCTGGTGACGGTCATTTGATTGGCGGTGTTGCGATGAAAATAAAAACTTATGCTGAATTAATGGGAAAATCAGTTAATATGGATGTTGCGCAACATTTATTAGCAGATACTTTACAGAAAGCAAAAACACCAATTGCAATGGTAAAGTCGATGTGTGAAAAGTTAGGGGTCGCATATGACGCTGTATGTGGTAAGGGGCGCTGTCGTGCGGTCGTTTTGGCTCGTCAGATGATGATGGCGGTATTGAAAGAAGCAACAAACTTATCTTTAACAGAAATTGGTCGTGTATGTGGAGATCGGGATCATGCAACAGTTGTTTATGCTATTTCACAAATTGAAAAGTTAAAAAAGTCTGATTTGGTTTTGTCTGCACAAATAAATCAATTAATTGCAGATTGTAAATAATTGGTCACAAATGTGACCTTTTTTTTATTTCATTATTGGAAAATGCCGGTTTTTATGATAAAATTATAAATAATAATTATGATGTTTATGGGGGAAAATATGAAAAAAGCAGTATGTACACTGTTTATGTTTTGTATGATTTTTTCTACTGTAAAAGTTTCTTATGCACAATTTATTGATGCAACAGCAGAAACTCAAAAACAGGTTCAAACAAAAGGTCCCGCAGATATTACAGCAACAGCGACTGCTACGGCAAGAATATCATCAGCGTATGGTGGTTATGAAGTAACCAGTAAAGATCGTATAAGTTATGGTGCCGATCAGATAGCAAAATGCAAAAGAGAAAGAAACTGTGATGGTTTTGAGGATGAGTACGTAAAAAAAAGTTGTAATGCTTGTTGTGAGGTAACGGGTGCTGTTGCAAAATGGGAAAATGAAATATGTAAATGTCCTCAGCCTTTTTATGAATTTAATGTTGATATAAAGAAGTGTGAACCTATTACAGATAATGAATTGCAAGCTATGTTGGATATTAATCTTAATGTAGATGTAAAAGAAAATCAAAGCGAAGAAAAGTCAAATTGTAGTGCTGAATTATTGGCTAAGCTTGAGGAACTTAAAGAGCAGTTTTCTTCAAATTCAGAAATATTAAATTCTATAAATGAAATTATAGATTTATGTGACGATGGAGATGTAGAAAATGCAAATATTCTATACGCAAGTTTGAAAATATTAATAAGTAAAGAATACAAAAAGTCCACGAAAATGGAAAATATATCAAAAGCCATTGCAACAATGAAAGATATCGAAGCAAATTCAATGAAGCTGACAGTGTGGCGTGACGAAGATGGGAATTTTAATACGTCTCGTTTATTGTCCGATTCTATAGCCGGTGTCGTTCTTGGGACGGCAGGTGGGTTGATAACGAGTAATGTTGTAAAGAAAAGCCAAGTAGAAAATGGTTTCGAAGATATACAATGCACAGTCGGTGGTCAGGTAGTAGCCGGTTGGGGCGATGAGTTCCGCGTCGGTATCCAATAAAAACAGATGGGGAAAACGAAAAACGCCAGATGAATAATCCGGCGTTTTATTTTTTTGCTGTTTTTTTATTTCTGCTTTTCAGCGATTTTCTTTAAATATTTTTCACGGACAGCCATTTGGCGCTTTAAATCTTTACGAGATGCGTGATTTAAGCGTTTCATGAAATTTTCACCTGCTTCTTCTCTGTACATTATTTCGTTTGTAGAAAATAGCATTGCAACAGGAGTTAATGTTTCTTTGTCCAGATATTCTACAATTGTGCCGGCCAATTTTTCACCCATTACAGGTTTTAACATTTCTATTCTTGTAATCATATTTGAAGCCCCAGGATTTGGAAAATCTGTACATTGGGACCAATTTGTATCTTGATTAATTTTTTTGCCGTTTAATTCAATCACAACTAATGGGGTTGTGGCGCAAGAACTAAATAATGATAAATTCGTTAAAACAGAATTTTTTATTACGTATGTATTTTTCTTCTTTTTTGTTGGTTTCATTTATCTCTATCCTTTATAACCACATAAAACATAATACAGATAGATAGTTTGTCAATATTTTTGTATAAAAATAAGTTTTTATTAATTTGTGATTTGTTATACAAACAAATCTTTTACAAATTGAGCGTGTTCTGTTATGAACTTAAAACGAAATTCTGGTTTTTTACCCATCAATTCTGAAACGATTGTACGCGTTTTTTCTGTATCTTCTGCGCCTTCATCTGTGCGTGGGGGAAGATCGACCCTTATCAAACGGCGGGTTTTTGGTGACATGGTTGTTTCTTTTAGTTGGTTAGGCATCATTTCACCCAACCCTTTAAATCTAGAGATTTCTACTTTTTTGTTTTTGTATTTAGTATTTTTTAATTCTTCAAGTTCTTCATCTGTGTCCACATATATGGATTCTGTACCACAGGTTAGTTTATATAGCGGGGGACAAGATAAGTATAAATGTCCGCCGTAAATCAATTGAGGCATAACTTGATAAAAGAAAGCCATCAATAGAGATGCAATATGACTGCCATCTACGTCCGCATCGGTCATAACGATTATTTTTTCATATCTTAATTTGCTTTCATCCCAATCTTTTGCGGTACCGGCACCAATAATATCAATTAGCTCATTTAACTCTTTATTAGCACTGAAGCGTTCATCGGAATTTGATATCACATTTAAGACTTTACCGCGTAGCGGCATAATTGCTTGTGTTGCGCGGTCTCGTGCTTGTTTAGCGGTACCGCCAGCAGATTCACCCTCAACAATAAATAATTCTGTACCATCCACACCGTGTTTAGAACAGTCAGCCAGCTTTGCGGGCATGCGAATACGTTTTGTTGGGGTTTTCCTGGCAATTTCTTTGACTTGTTTTGTTTTTATACGGGCATTTGCAAGATTTATTACAAATTCTAATATTGCGTTTGCTGTTTTTGGGTCTGATGCTAAAAAGATTTCCCATGGGTCACGTAAAGCATTTTCTGTAAAGCGAGCAATTTCCGGGTTCGAAAGTTTTTCTTTAGTTTGACCTAAAAATTGTGGTGTTTTATAAAATACAGATACAATTGCCGCAACAGAGTCGAATACGTCTTCGCTTATTATTGAAGCCGCGGCTTTATTATTTATTTTTTCACCGTAAGCTTTTATTCCGCGTGTAATTGCAGATTTAAAACCAGTTTCGTGTGTTCCGCCGTCTATTGTCGCGATCGTATTACAATAAGATGAAAAGAAACCGTCGTCAGATGCAGCACCGTTTTCGTCTGTTAAAAATGTTAAGGCCCATTCTACGCGTCCCGATTCATCTGGGAAATCCACCATTCCGCTAAAAATTTTTGGTAGTATGCGCGGTTTGTCACGCGTTTTTTCTTCCAAGAAATCCGCAACACCATTTGGATAATAGAACTCGGTTTGTGCTGGGATGTTCATATCTTCTGTTAACAATTCTGGGTTACAAATCCAGACAACGCGCACCCCACGTGAAAGAAATGATTTAGCACGTGCCATTCGATAAATTTTTATAGGTTTAAATACTGCGCTGGAACCAAAAATTTCTTCATCAATAGTAAACTTAATTTTGGTCCCGTGATTTTTTGTCGGGGCAATTTGAGTCATTTTACTTGTGGGTTTACCACGAGAAAAACTTTGCTGCCATTCATAACCGTCCCTGGAAATTGTTACAATCATTTCTGATGATAAAGCATTTACAACAGAACTGCCGACACCATGTAAACCACCGCTAGTTTTATAAACGTTATTATTGAATTTACCCCCAGAGTGCAAAGTTGTTAAAATTACCTCTAAAGCCGATTTCCCAGGAAATTTTGGGTGCTCGTCAACAGGAATCCCACGCCCGTCATCAGTTATTTCTATTGTTTTTGCGTCTATTAAGTTTACGGTAATTTTTTTCGCAAAACCGGCAACTGCTTCGTCAATAGAGTTATCTAAGATTTCTACTGGCAAATGGTGCCAGGCTTTCTCGTCTGTACCACCAATATACATACCCGGGCGTAATCGAACGGGTTCTAAGCCTTCTAATACTTGTATGTCTGATGCGTCATATGTATGTGTGTTTTGTTCTGTCATAGCATACCATTATTAGTACATTTTCCTTTTTCTTGCAAGTGAAAGAATTCTTTAATTTATAGTGTAGATTCCCTAAAAAACTAGGAAAAATTTTTATAATCTTGATTTTTATAATATAATAACTATATATTTTGAAGCAATGTAATTATGAGATAGTAAAAATGAATAAAAATCCTTATGAAGTTTTAGGTGTTGCTCGTGATGCATCGGATGAAGATATCAAAAAGGCTTACCATAAATTAGTTATGAAGTATCACCCTGATAGAAATCCTGGGGATAAAACAGCCGAAGAAAAGTTTAAAGAAGTAAATAACGCCTTTGATATTTTGAAAGATCCGCAAAAACGTGCCGCTTATGATAGGTTTGGTGACGCTGCTTTTGCAGGTGGAAATGCTTCTGGTGCAAATCCTTTTGGTGCAGGCGCTAACCCATTTGGTAATGGGGCTTTCCATTTTGATATGGGTGGTGGGGCAGGTATGGAGGATATTCTGCGCGAAGCAATGCGTGGTTTCGGGTTTGATATGGGGGGCGGTGCTTCTGGGCGCTCTGGAAAAAGTCAACGGCGTGGACGTGATTTGTTAGACGAGGTGGTAATTGACCTACGTGATGCATATTTCGGAAAAACTCATACTGTAAAATTTACCACTAATGTAGAATGTGAAAAATGTCATGGTTTCGGTACTGCTGACGGAAAAGAGGCCCCAGTTTGTTCACGCTGTGGCGGAACGGGGTATGTCAGAACATCACGTGGCTTTTTTGCAATGGAAACACCGTGTCCGGATTGTAACGGTTTGGGGCACAAGATAGATAAAAAGTGTTCAGAATGTGATGGTGCCGGAACTGTCCGTAAAACAAGGACTTTGGATGTAAAAATTCCTGCTGGTGTGGAAGATGGGACAAGATTACGTCTGGCAGGTCAGGGCGAAGCCGGGCAAAATGGTGCCCCTGCGGGTGATTTTTATTTAGATATTCGTATTCGTCCAGATAAACGTTTTGAACGAGATGGTAATGACTTAATAATGCATATAGACGTTCCATTTACAACGCTTGCCTTAGGAGGGGAAATAGAAGTTGATACCATAGATGATAAAAAATTATCTGTAAAAGTTCCTGCTGGTACACAAATAGGTGAAAAATTACGCGTTCGCGGACATGGTATGCCAGGACGCAGGGCGGGAAGTTATGGCGATTTATATATTGATATAAATATGCCGGTTCCTACAAAACTTACAGAAAAGCAAAAGAAAATTTTAACTGAATTTGCAGAAACCAAAAATGCAAAAAAAGGTTGGTTTTAAAAAATTGCTATGTGCAATAAATCTAGCGTATAGTGGCGTTTTAATGTTATAAAAAAATCCCGTTTTATAACGGGATTTTTTTATTTTATATGTTTCAGCTTTTCCATGAAAGTGAATGTATATTGAGTTGCCGACCATAATGAAGCGATAAGAGCCAACCATAAAATGATTATACCCGCATACGCCATAATGAAGAATGTATATGACGCAAAAACTGCATAACTAGGGAACATCGCAAGTCTTGGCATACACATCATAAATAACAAGGCACATAATGCAATCATTTGAAGAGTCGTTTTAATTTTCCCCATTGAAAAACGTGCCTTTGGTACAGGCATTTCAACTTTCTGGGTTCCTAAGAATTCACGTAGCCCACTTATGTATAGTTCACGGGCAATCATTATTATTACAGGTATGATGATTAACCATACTGGGAATCCCGGTATGAAAGCCGGTAATACCAAAGTTAATACGATGCTTAGCATTATCATCGTATTTACTACCAGCAGTTTGTCACCGATATGATCCATAACGCCACCTAATTTTGTGCATACGTTATACTTACGGGCAAGATATCCATCAAACCAATCTGATATTGAAGCCAATACAAATAATATAAAGCTTGTCCAGTACCAACCAAACATTAAAGTTGGTATAATCGCAAATGCCGCAGCAATGCGAAATGCGGATAAAAAGTTTACAAAAAATTTCATAATTATTTCTCCTTTATATAATATCCAACGAGTTAATTATATCACTTCAGAATGAAAATGGGCATATATTTTTTTTGCTGCCGATTTACCAAGACCAGGAACATGCGTTAACGCATCTAAACTAGCTTCTGTTATAGCTTTTACTGAACCAAAGTGGTTAAGTAAAGCTTTTTTTCGTGTCGGACCAATACCTTCTATTTCATCAAGTACAGATGTTGTCATGGTCTTTGCGCGGACAGTACGATGAAAGGTTATTACAAATCTATGTGCTTCGTCTCGGACTGCGCGTAAAAGTAAAAATAGTCTGGAATCTTTTGCCAAATCACGACAAATACTTCCATCTGGCATTATGAAGTGTTCGTCGCCATTACGTACTTCGCCCTTTGTTACGCCAAGAATGGGTATATTGGGTGCTGTCTTGTGCGCAATGTTCCATTGCGCCTGACCGCCATCAACTATAATTAAATCTAATTTTGGACCACGGGTAATCGCCCTGGAAACGAATTCTGCCATCATCGCTATGTCGTTACCAGCACGTGCCGCATCACGTAATTTGAAATGTCTATATCCCGTTTTTATAAAACCTTCGTGTCCGAATGTTATCATGGCACCAACAGGGTTTTTACCGAATAAATGAGAATTATCAAATACACCAGCATATTCTATTTTTATACCTAACCAATCTTCTAAATCTTTGACAGTTTCTGACCAGTTTAAATTCGTTCTATGTGCATTATTCTGGCGCATACCGCGATTTGAAGTTTGTGTTAATGCAGTTATTTTATCACGACATTGTGCCGCCGATTCAAAGTCCATTTCATCAGAATATTTTTTCATCTGTTTCGTTAAATCAATGATAATTGGTTCACTGTCACCAGTTAATATTCTTCGTGCTAATTGAACATTTTCTGCGTATGATGTTTGACTAATTGTGCACGGGGCACTGCAGCGACCAATTTGATATAATAAACATGGACGCGTTCTGTTTCGCATAAATGTGTCCGTGCAAGTACGTATTTTACAAACTTTTTGTATAGTTTTAATTGTTTCGTTTAATGCCGATACAGATGGATATGGTCCATAAACATCACGTCTTTGAGATATTTTCCCCCTGAATTTTAAAAGTCTGGGGTATTCAGATGCCGTAAGTGCAATCATAGGGTACATCTTACCGTCTGTTAACATTATGTTATATTTTGGTTTAAGCGTTTTTATAAGTTTTTGCTCTAATATCAATGCATCCGATTCTGTGGCTGTTATATCCCAGTCAACGCGAGTAACTAATGTGCGCATAACTTGTTTGTGAGGTTCAAGTTTTGAGATATCTAAATATTGTTTTAAACGATTTGATAGATTTTTTGCTTTACCAACGTATAATAATGTCCCATCAGCGTCATACATTTTGTAGATGCCGGGTGCTTGGGGACTGTTTTCTATTAAATCAGAAAATTGAATATTCATGTCATTTATGATAGAATATAAAAAAATAAATAGCAAATAGAGGTTATAAAGATGAGACAAGAATTAGGACGTTCAATGATAGAAATGATGGGGGTGTTGGCCATTATGGGGGTAATTACTGTAGGGGCCATTGCTGCAATATCAAGCGCAATGAGTATGCAAAAGCATAATACTGTAAATGATGAAGTGCTACAAATGGTGACGCAGGTACGGCAGATGTTTACAGAATATGATGATTATTCAAATATAAATAATGCGACCATATTTGGCGCAATAGGCATATCAAATAAAAACCCATATGGTGGAACATATGAAATTGCTGTAAATCCTTCTAATTCAAGACAATTTGTAATATCAATTACAGGTCTGAATAAATCCGATTGCGAGTATTTTGTTACAAAAGGTTGGGATGGTTCAGTCGGGTATGAATTATCAGGACGTACTAAAAGTGGGGCCACGGGTAATTGTAATAATGCCAACGGGGAAAACGTTGTTCAGATAACGTATGGCGAATAATATTTAGCTGATTAAGGTGGTGCTATAATGGCGGAAATGGTAACTGTTTCCAAAATAGAAGAGGGAACAAGGTTGTTGCGCTGGTTTTTGCGCAGGTATCCATCAATGCCACAACGTGAATTTTATAAATTATGCCGTGGGGGACAAATTCGAGTAAATTCTTCACGTGCACGCGGGCAAGAAATTTTAAGTTCTGGTGACGTGGTAAGAGTTCCACCAACTTTAAATAGTTATGCCATAGTTCCAGTAAAAAAAACAGAAAGTGGTTCGCGTTTTTCTTTAGCAGATTTAGAATATTTGCGTCAGTGCATAATTCATAATGATGAAGATATAGTAGTTTTTAATAAACCTGCTGGGCTTGCCGTTCAGGGTGGAACTGGAATTCGTAAATCTATTGATAAAATGGCGGCTGCTTTGTTTCCTTATGATAAAATATCTTTGGTTCATAGATTAGATCGGGAAACAAGCGGGGTGTTGGTTGTTGCAAAAAATCAGAAAGCAGCGCAAGTTTTATCAAATGAATTTCAGACAAAAGCGGCACATAAAGAATATCTTGCTCTTTTGAACGGAGATGTTAAACCTTCTCATGGTGTTATTGATAATTATATGGTAAAGGGTCAAGTGTTTGAAGATCCTGTGCGATTAAATAATGGAACAGGGCAAAGACCGCAAAGAGCTATTACCGAGTATCAGGTTTTATCTCAAGCAGGGGGACATTTATCTTGGGTTTTGTTCTCTCCTAAAACGGGCAGAACGCATCAGTTACGTGTACATAGTGCGTTATGTTTGCATGCACCAATAGTAGGTGACATTTTATATGGAGCAGATAAAAAATTAGATGGCGCCTTGCGTTCTTTATTAGAAACAAACAACTTGTTTTTGTTGGCATATAAATTAACGTTTAGACACCCATCTAGCGGAAAAACGCTTGTTATGCGTGCTCCGATACCAGATTTTATGCAACCTGTAATAAAATTTTTAGAATTTAAGTTACCATAAAAGTAATCGTGGCGATTAAAGATGATAAGAAAAAAGAAAAAAGAAAAAAACTTTTTTAAAGTTATGCGCATTTTAACTCTATTTGTTATGGGGTTGGTTGTTGCAATAATAATCGCTTTGTCGCAAATAAATTTAGAAGCGTTACGTGGGGATGTTTTGGCTATACTACAAGATTCTACTGGTTTACCCGTAGAAATTGATGGGGCTGTATCTTGGAAACTATCTTTAAGACCCCAAATCGAATTAAATAAGGTACGTGTACCTAATGCTGATTGGGCTAAACATAAGTATGCTTTTAGTGCTGAAAAGATAGACGTGACTTTAGATTTAATTTCTTTATTTCGGGACAGACCAACAATACAGAATGTAAAGATATATGACGCTACAGTTTGTGTGGAAAAAAATGAAAACGGTGAATTTTCAATCGTACCTGATATGGATGAGGCAAAAGATGAAAAAAAGCAAAGCAGTGTAACGGAAACACCATCAGATTATCCGTTTACAGATTTGGGGCTTGGCGGATTAGAAGTACAGAATTTAGAATTAGATTTTTTAGGGACAATGTATTCTTTAACAGGTTTTCAAATTAGGTATATGCCTCGCAGTGATACTCGTGAGTATAGCGGATGGGTTAAGTCAAAGTCAGACGTTTTTCCGTTCATTTTATCGTTTTCTAAATATAATGACGAACGTAAGGTTTATCCGCTACGTATAGCATTTGCGACAGGTGGAGATGCTCTTATAGCAAATGTTGCTTTGGAAGGTACCAGTAAAGCTCCAATAGATTTTATAATAAAAGGTGATATACCTGATATATCAGAAATCGGTAAAGTTTTTAATTTGTATTTGGTTAAAATGCCTACAATGAGTGTAAATATTTCAGGTGGCTATGATTGGCAGAAACTGACTTTACGTAATTCTTCGATAAAAATTCGTGGTAATACATTAGCTTTTTCGGGCAGCGTTGATTGGTCTGGTAATTTAACAAAAATAAAAGCTAAAATAGACTCTAAATCAATAAATTTAGTCGAAATTTTCCCAGAAGCTTATGAAAAAAAATGGTTGCGCCCAGATAGAGAATTAAACGTTTTTCATGATATACCTTTGTTCGGAGACCTTTTGGTTAAAACTAATTTAGATCTTCGGATAATGTTAGATAACTTTATAGTTTATAGGGAATTTAATTTAAAAGATACTGACGTATCCGTAAAATTAAATAATGGAGATGGACGAGTTGATGTATCCACAGTAATCGCAGGCGGAAATGTTCAAACTGCAGCGAATGTTGATATTGATGTAAGTGGGCGTATGTATGTAAGCCTTGGCGGAAAAGCAAGAGGAATAGTAATAGGAGAGTTATTAAATCAGCTTCGTGTAAATAATTTAATTTCTGATTTACCAGTTGATGTTGATATGTATGTTGAAGCAAATGGTTCTAATTTGTCAGAGTTGATGCAAACTGTGACAGGACCTGTACAGGTATATTCTTCTGCGGCGGGGTACGCGCATTCTGCACTTGTGGCAAATATGTATGGAACAGATTTTTTAACTACGTTGCGTCATAGCATTCAAGATTTATTCCGGTCAGAGAAAAAGTATAACCAAATGAAAATTTCTTGTGTATCAGTTAATACTAAATTGCGTAATGGTTTGGCAGAAACAAAGCACGGGGTTGCCGTGGAAACAAACGCTATAAATATACGATTGGCAGGTGACTTAGATTTGGGGAAGGAAAAAATACAGCTTGCTTTGACGACCGTACCTGTTAGAGGATTAAAATTATCTTTGACGGGTAATGTTGTAAACTCTATGGAAATCACGGGAAATCTTGCAGAACCCAGCATGCGTATTAGTGGGGCCGCTGTCGCTGGTAAGGTTGCATCGGCAACAGGTATTGGGTTGCTGTTGGCGCCATTTACAGGTGGTATTGGTTTAGTTGCCGGGGCAGGTGTAGGTTTGTTAGCAGGGGATTTACTTGAAAATTGGTTGGCAGATGATAGTCCTTGTGAAACAGCAATGGAACGAGGCGCACCTGTTCGTCGTGATGATCCTGAATGGATGGGAATGCCCGTCACAGATTTAGCAAATAGCGTTTTGAATGTAAACTAATAACCAAAGGAAGATACCGTGTTTAATTGGATCGGTTTGGCACAAATTATTGTAATCGTTATTCTATTACTAGTATTTTATAGAACATTTATAAAAAATACTTCTTCAGAAAAATTAGTTAGAGGGTTGTTGGGCTTGGCTCTGTTATGGGGCTTAAGTTTTGTTTTGTCCTGGGCTAAGTTGGATTTACTCGCAGCTTTCTTGCATTGGACCGCTTTGTTTTTATCTATCAGTATCATCGTTGTATTTCAACCAGAATTAAGAAAATTTATGGCTTTAATGGGAAATATAGACGAATGGCGCAGAATATTTAAATCAAATCAGGGTATTAATAAAGATACAAAGGCGTTGGATGCAATAGTTTCTGCTGTAGAATATATGTCTGCTAAGCATACTGGGGCTTTAATAGTTTTTACAGGTTCTTTAGATGAAAGCGCAATAGATAAACCTGGAATTGAAATTGATGCTTTGATATCTAGTGAATTATTGCTTACCATTTTTTTCAATAAAACTCCTTTACATGACGGGGCCGTGATAATAGAAAAAAATCGTATAGCTTATGCGGGTGGTATCTTGCCATTGTCTAAAAATAATCTTAATTGGAAATATGGTACAAGACATAGGGCCGCCTTGGGTTTGTCCGAAGTTTCAGGTGCGGTTGTCTTGGTCGTTTCGGAAGAAAGTGGTGATATATCAATCGCAGAAAAAGGAAAGTTTACTAAATATGATGATATGAAAAAGTTACGAGCTAAGTTAGAAAAAGTTATGACTAAATGATGGTGGACGGAAAAATCTATTTTGTCTATGTGTTTTTGTTGTTGATAACCCTTGCACCGAATCGGGCTTTTTTGGTAAACTTAACCGAAAGGAATGTAGGACGAAGATAGATTTAACAGGAGCAAGTTATGGAATTTTCAGTATTTCGTCAGGTTTTAATTCGTGCGCTGGGA